>DAIOXA010000165.1:0-4571 GCA_036758185.1 Bacillota bacterium | reverse complement strand
AAGGTGAGCCAATCGCATCAGTCTACCTCCTGGCATGCCTGCCTGCCGGCGGCGAAATAGTTAATTATATTATAGCTTTGTTTAAGCGTCGATGTAAATGCCTTCAGGAGTAATTTTTAGGATTTTCAACACTTTTTTGCTCCCAAAGCCTAAAATTAGTACTTTTATCCGGTCAATGGCAAAAAAAAGATGGCCATCGCCATCTTGCTACTTGTTCTGATTTTTCCCCCTCACCTTTACTTGACCCTGGCCAGCATTGCAAACTTGGTATGTTTCTCGTTGTTCCTTGTCTCGCCGTTCCCCTGTACTCAGGCCAAGGTCTTCGGCGATTTCTTCTGTATTTCTGTTTCGGGACAGAGCATCCTTATAATGACGTTTTTTTGCCATGGAATCACCTCCTACAATTAGTATCACCGCAAGCTAAAATACCTTGCATTGTGAAGGATATAATTTTGCAGGGAAAACATACCTGCTGAAGAGTAGTAAGAAACAGGGCATATTATAAAAGGAGGTGCAGCAATGAAGTTTAACCTTTGCCTAAGTAGGGAAGATGGTCAAGGGCTTCAATCAATGCTTTTCTCTCGTCGAAATCGATTGCAATTCTTTTCACGTAATGGTAGTATTAGTACGTGCAAAAAAGCACTAAATTTATGGGGAGGGTTAGTATAATGAAAAAAGGATTAGCACTTCTATTGTCACTCACTGTACTCGTTGCTGTCTTCTCAGTGGCTGGCTGTTCTTCAGCCAAGAGTACGGTAAAACTAGGGCTGGGTTCTGTTAGCTCCATCAATAGCTCCAGAGACGCATCCGACGGAGTCCTCGCCATGGGGCAGGCCGACACAACCATTGCTGCTGTAGTCTTTGATAAGGACGGCAAGATCGTCGATGTTACCATTGACTCTGTCCAATCAAAGGTCAACTTCGATGAAAATATGAAGGTTACATCCGATAAAAATGCTAAAGTTAAGTCCAAGAAAGAATTGGGTTTTGACTACAACATGAAGGATCGCTCCGAGATCGGCAAGGAATGGTTTGAGCAAATTGAAGCCTTGGAAGAGTGGATGGTGGGCAAGACCGTCAGCGAAGTAACCGGCCTCAAGGTTAAAGAGCGCGACGCCAACCACAAGCATGTTCCTGATGTTCCCGAATTGACTTCTTCTGTGACCATTACCGTTGAAAGTTACCTAGCCGCTGTTAAAAAAGCTTGGGAAAATACCATCGAGGTAAAAGGTTATGATACCCTTGGCTTGGGTCTCAATGTCTCCATAGCCAGCTCCAGGGATGCCAGCGATGCCGCCACTGCCCAGGCGCAAGCAGATGCTACCTTTGCTGCCACCGCCTTTGACAAGAACGGCAAAGTCCTGGGCACCATCATCGATACTGCTCAGGTGCGCATTGCCTTTGACGCCGATGGCAAGGTCGCCTCGGACAAGGGCGCTGCCATCAAGTCCAAAAAAGAATTAGGCTTTGACTACAATATGAAGGATCGCTCCGAAATCGGCAAAGAGTGGTTCGAGCAAATCGATGCTTTGGAAGACTGGATGGTTGGCAAGACAGTCAGCGAAATTACTGGTCTCAAAGTTAAAGAGCGCGATGCAAACCACAAGCATGTTCCCGATGTTCCTGAGCTGACCTCTTCTGTAACCATCACCGTTGAGGGTTACTTGGCTGCCGTTGAGGATTCCTTTAGCAAAAAGAAGTAAAAGCATAGTGCATACATCACTCCCTCCTGGCGGAGGGAGTGTTTTTTTGCTATTATACGTGTACACGATACTGATACTATAAGGGTGGTAATAATGCGCAGAATCATACCGGGCCTGACCATGCTTCTAACCCTTTCACTGCTACTATCCGGCTGCTTCTGGACCAATTCGGAGCAACGGTATACATTGTATTCCGATAGCATGTTGGGTTATTTTAATACCGTCATTACTCTGATGGCCTATACAAAGGACCAGGCTGAGTTTGATTTTTTTTTCCAACTGGCCGAGGAACGTTTCACCGAGCTCCACCGGCAATTTGACATCTACAATTCTTATCCGGGAATAAATAACCTTAAGACCATCAACGATAGCGCCGGCCAGCAGCCTGTGCAGGTCGAGCCGATTATTATAGACATGCTTACCCTGGCCAAGCAATGGGCTCTGGAAGGGGGCAAGACAAATGTCGCCTTGGGACCTGTGCTGAAGTTATGGCGCCGGTATCGCGAAGATGCAAACCTTGACCCACTAAATGCAGATATTCCCCCCCTAATGGATTTGCAGGCAGCGGCGGCTTACACAGATATTGGCCAGGTTATTATTGATGTTGAGAAGGGTACGGTCTTTTTGCCTGATAGCAACATGAGCCTGGATGTGGGGGCAATTGCCAAGGGCTACGCCACCGAAGTGGTAGTCCAGGAGTTGGGGGAGGCTGGCCTGCAATCCGGCGCCATTAGCTCAGGTGGTAATGTTCGGACCCTCGGTAAACCCCTGGACGGCGCCAGAGCACGCTGGGCGGTGGGTATTTTTGACCCAAGCAGCAGCCTGTTTGATGAAGACAGGCACTTGGATATGGTCTACATCAACGACGCTTCGGTGGTATCCAGCGGCGATTACCAGCGCTACTACACAGTGGATGGGATCCGCTACCACCACCTCATTGATCCCGAAACCTTGATGCCGGCGGCCCATTATCGGGCTGTGACTGTGGTCGTTAAGGATTCAGGATATGCTGACCTGCTCTCCACCGAGCTGTTCCTGCTACCCTATGCAGAAAGCCGAAGGTTGGCCGACAGCCTAGAAGGGGTAGAGGCCTATTGGGTAATGCCCGACGGCACAGTGCAATTTACCCAGGGTTTGGCAGGTATTCTCCGCAGCCAAGGGGCCACATTCTAATCCCCAGCTAATGCCAACTTGGCAGGATAATTGCTCCCTCAGGGGGAAGTTATATTGGAGAATGCTTGTTCAAATGTTGAATATATTAGTGTTGTACGCAGTTTGATTAAATAGGGGGGAAGGCAATGCGAGAATTGAGGGTTGTCTATAATCCCAAATCCAGGCGGGGCAGGTTTATTACCCGCATAGATAAATTAACTGATCTTGCCCAGCGCCGTGGATTGAGGGTCAGTTTATATAGGCTTAGCGGCCAACGGCAAGATACCCAAAAAATTCTAACCGGCCTGGGGGATGATTCCATACTGGTAGCCTGCGGTGGCGATGGCACCCTGCAAATTGCAGTGGAGGCCATGGTAGATAATGACTATAATTTACCCCTGGGGCTGTTGCCCTTTGGCACTTCCAACGACTTTGCCGATTCCATCGGCCTGACCAACAATCCTGAACCCCTGATGAAGTACATCGATACCGACAATGTCGGTCCTGTGGATGTAGGGCGAATTGGCGATAGATGCTTTGTCAACGTTTTCAGCGCCGGTCAGATCATTAAGGCTTCCCATGAGGTGGATCGTACCTTTAAAGACCAGCTGGGGATGCTGGCCTATTACCTGCACAGTGTCGGTCAGTTGCCTAAAATTACGCCCTTTACCTTGACCCTTCAGGGGGATATTCAGGAGCGCTTCAGTTGTCTGCTCTTCGTGGCTCTCAACAGCACTAGTGCTGGTGGATTCCGCAACCTGGCCCCCAATGCCAATCTCAACGATGGTTACCTGGATATCATTGCCGTCCGGGAGTGCTCCCTCTCGGAAATGGCCGGCATTCTATTTGGCGTCCTCCGGGGTGAGCATCCCCGTAATCCCTCTGTTCTCTACACCAAGGCGGCCAATCTACTAGTCAGCGGCCCCAGGGATGTGGCCACCGATATCGACGGCGAATATGGCCCCAATCTCCCCGTGCAAATTGGTGTGCTGCCGGGGCGGTTACAGCTGCTAGGCGCCAAGGATATTACCCTGGGTCGTCCTCAAGCATCTTTTCAAAAGACAAAATGAGCCTGCTTGCAGCAGGCTTTTCATATTTCTTCTACTATATATTGCTTAAGGGTGTCGGCCATGCTCTGGGGTAGCTCAGCCAGCACCTGGACAAAATCCTCGCCAAATTCCAGGGGTTCGAGACTGCCGATGTTGGCTGAACTGAGGCGGGCAAAGATTTTAATGGGTAGTTGGGCCCTAATTTTTATCCATGGTTCCATGTGGTTCTCTACTTCCGCCACCAGCTTTTCGATATTGGCGCCGGTGGCGGCAGATATGGGAACGACACTGGCATCAGGACACTTGGCTTTCAACCCCTGCAGGGATAGCTCTGGGGCCAAGTCGATTTTGTTGGCGGCGATTATTCTCTCCTTGCCTACACAGTTAAGTTGGTTAAGGACTCGATTCACTTGATCAATTTGTAGGTCGACACTGGGGTGGGAGACGTCGATGACATGAATCAGTAAGTCGGCATAGACTACGACCTCTAAGGTTGCCTGAAAGGCGGCGATGAGGTGGTGAGGGAGGCCGCTGATGAAGCCAACGGTATCACTGACGACGATGGTGTTCCGCTCGGTCTCCATTTTGCGGGAGAGGGGATCCAAGGTGGCAAATAATGCGTCGGCGGCAAAGGTATTTGCCTGAGTAAGCTGGTTAAGTAGGGTAG
>DAIOXA010000164.1:2445-4668 GCA_036758185.1 Bacillota bacterium | reverse complement strand
GATTCGCCGGGAGCATTTGCCTCCCTTCTTCCCCAGCAATCCCCGGCAGATTCCCGCGGCCTCAACCCTAACTGAATCCTGCGCCATCACCCTAGGGGATGCTGTGGCTGATTTTGAAAGGGATTACTTGCGCCGAGTTCTTGACCAACATAAGGGTAATAAGACCAAGGCTGCTTCCCAATTGGGCATTTCCCTGCGCTCGCTGTACTATAAAATAGAGAAACACGGTTTGTGATGCAATATGTTGCATGCAATTACTTGCAGGAACCGTGAAAATGTTTGCAATGTCAGGCCGACGAATCCCGTCGGCCTTTGTCTTTTTCTGGCATGATACTTGCACTTTATATTGGCACTGAAATGATTTTTAAAGGGAGGTTAGCATATGAAGATTTTTGAAGCCATGGTCCAGGAAGGACATGAACAACTGTTCTTCAACTATGACCGCACTACTGGTCTCAAGGCTGTCATCGCCCTTCATAACACTACCCTGGGGCCAGCCCAAGGCGGCTGCTGCATGTGGAATTATGAATGCGAAGACGACGCCGTCACCGATGCCCTGAGGCTATCCAAGGGGATGACCTACAAGTGCGCGGCAGCAGAATTGGATTATGGCGGTGGCAAATCGGTGATTTGGGGCGATCCCAAGCGGGATAAGAGCGAGGCCCTGTTCCGCGCCTTTGCCCGCTATGTCGAGGCATTGAAGGGTCGCTATAAGACCGGTACCGATGTCGGCACCACCTATGACGACTTTATCATCGCCCTCAAAGAAACCAAACATGTCGGCGCCCTGCCCCAGGAATACGGCGGCGGCGGCAATTCTGGCATCATCACTGCCTATGGCGTCTGGATGGGCATCAAGGCCACGGCCAAGGAACTGTTTGGCTCTGAATCCCTCAAGGGGTTGACCATCGCCGTACAGGGCCTGGGCAAGGTGGGCTACCACCTGGTGGGGCATTTGGTCTCTGAAGAGGCCAAGGTCATTGCCTGTGACATCAACCAGGAATTTATTGACAAGGCCGTCAAGGAATATGGCGTCAGCATCGTCCCTTATCACGAGATAATGCAAGTGGAATGCGACATCTTTTCTCCCAACGCCCTGGGCGCCGTGCTTAATGACAAGACAATTCCCCAGCTCAGGTGCAAAGGCGTTGCCGGCGCCGCCAATAACCAGTTGGCAGAGCCCCGGCATGTAGAGATGCTGGCTCAAAGAAAAATACTGTACGCACCAGATTATGTAGTCAATGCCGGCGGCCTGATCCAGGTCTGCGATGAGTTGGAAGGGTATAACAAGGAGCGGGCTTTCCGCAAGACAGCCATGATCTACCAGCGCCTCCTCAATATCTTTGCCACTGCCAAAGCTGAGAAAATCTCTACAGCTGCTGCAGCCGACAAGATTGTTATCCAAAGGATTGAGACCATCGGCAAAGTCCGCCGCAGCTACGTGGGATAAACTGAGGTGAAAGAATGACCCATTGGATACTGGCAATCAATCCTGGCTCTACTTCTACTAAACTTGGGGTATTTGAAGACGACTCCCTCTTTGCTTCCGAGACAATACGCCACAATCCCCAGGAGCTAGCCCCAGCAATAGCGGATCAGCTAGAGTACCGGACGGCTTTGGTTTCCAGGTGGCTGGACACGACCTTTGCTGGCGCTAAACTCAGCGCCGTCGTCGGGCGAGGTGGAATGCTAAAGCCCATACCCGGGGGAACTTATCGCGTCAATGAGCGGATGTGCCAGGACTTGCGCCAAGGAGTTCAGGGGCAGCATGCATCGAACCTGGGTGGCCTCATCGCCCATCAGTTGGCTTCATCCCTGGGGTTGCCGTCCTTCATTGTCGATCCCGTTGCTGTGGACGAGTTTATACCCGAGGCTCGTGTGTCGGGAATACCAGAGATTCAGCGTCGTAGCCGCTCTCACGCCCTAAACATCAAGGCAGTGGCCAGGCGCGCGGCCCATGATTTGGGGCATGACCTTAGGGACATTAACCTCATTGTCGTCCACTTGGGCGGAGGAATCTCGGTGGCGCCTCTGCGGGGAGGACGTATGCTGGACGTCAATGATGCCAATGAAATGGGTCCCTTCTCCGCTGAACGCAGTGGCGGACTGCCCACCGGGGACCTAATCCAATTGGCCTTTTCTGGAAAGTACACCCAGGAGGAGTTGTTAAACCAAATCCTCCGGAACAGTGGCCTACAAGGCTACTTGGGCACCAATGACGGC
>DAIOXA010000164.1:0-2435 GCA_036758185.1 Bacillota bacterium | reverse complement strand
AAACCGCATTCAAGCGGGAGACAAACAGGCCGAGCTAATTGGTCGGGCCATGGCCTATCAGATTGCCAAGGAAGTGGGCGCCATGGCCACAGTCCTCCACGGCGAGGTGCGGGCCATTGTCATCACCGGAGGCCTAGCCCACTATACCCGGTTGACGGGCTGGACCAAGGAGCGTGTGCGCTTTATCGCTCCTGTCCTCATCTACCCCGGCGAGGACGAATTGCTTTCCCTGGCCCAAGGCTGTCTGCGGGTGCTTAGGGGGCAAGAGTCGCCCCGGGAATACTTATAGGCGAGGTGGTATGGTTGTATCGCAATCTCGACGAGATAATTGCCGCAGCCAAGGCTCTGCCCAACCGTCAGCGTTTGGCGGTGGCGGCGGCCCAGGATCAGGATGTCCTGGCAGCGGTGCGGGATGCTGTGGAGTGGGGAATAGTCTCTGCCATCTTGGTGGGGGACGAAGCAAAAATTAATAGTATAGCCCAGTCAGTCAAGCTGGACTTAGGTAAATGTGAGGTCCTTGCTGAAATCGATCCCGTCCTGGCAGCACGCCGAGCCGTGGTCATGGTGGCGACAGGGGAAGCCGACCTGGTGATGAAGGGCAAGGTGGGCACTGCCGATATCCTGCGGGCTGTTCTGGATAAGGAGCAGGGCCTGAGGACGGGCAAACTCCTTAGCCATGTTACAGCCCTGGACATTGAGGGATATGACCGCTTGTTTTTGATGACCGACGGCGCCATGAACATAGCGCCGGACTTGGGTCAAAAGGTCCAGATCGTCCAGAATGCAGTGGATGTAGCCAGCGCCATGGGCTATGTCAAGCCTAAGGTGGCTGCCTTGGCAGCAGTGGAATTAGTCAATCCCGACATGCCTGCAACAATGGAAGCGGCACTCCTGGCCAAGATGGCTGAACGCGGTCAAATAAAAGGTGCCCTGGTGGACGGCCCCTTGGCCTTGGACAACGCAGTATCCCATCATTCCGCCGAGGTAAAGGGCATTGTCAGTTCGGTGGCGGGCCAGGCCGACATCCTCATGGTTCCAGATATCGAGGCGGGCAACGTCCTGTACAAATCTGTGGTCTACTTTGCTCGTGCCCGGGTGGCAGGGGTCATTGCTGGGGCCAAGGCACCGGTGGTGCTGACCTCCAGGTCAGATTCCCACCAGGCAAAGTTGGATTCAATAGCCTTTAGTGCGGTCATTGCCGCCGGGCTGAATCAATAGATTGGGAGGAGAATGTTTATGAAGATCTTTGAGTACTTGGAGAAGTACGGTTATGAGCAGCTGGTATTCTGCCATGACAAGACTTCGGGCCTGAAGGCAATAATCGCCATTCATGACACAACCCTGGGGCCTGCCCTGGGCGGGACCCGGATGTGGAACTATGAAAACGAAGAGGATGCCATCCTGGACGTCCTCCGCTTGGCCCGGGGCATGACCTACAAGGCTGCCGCAGCCGGCCTCAACCTAGGCGGCGGCAAGGCAGTTATCATCGGCGACGCCAAGAAGGACAAGAGCGAAGAGTTATGGCGGGCTTTTGGCCGCTTTGTCCAGAGCCTTAATGGCCGTTACATCACTGCTGAGGACGTGGGCACCAAAGTTCAGGACATGGACATCGTCAACCTGGAAACCAACCATGTCACCGGCGTATCCGCCTCCAGCGGCAGTAGCGGCAACCCCTCCCCCAAGACTGCCTTGGGTACCTTCATGGGCTTACTGGCCACCGCCAACGAAGTCTGGGGCAGCGACGATGTCACCGGCAAGGTTGTGGCAGTTCAGGGCGTCGGCAATGTGGGCTACTTCCTGTGCAAGCATCTGCATGAGGCCGGAGCCAAACTGGTGATCACCGACATCGATCAAGAATCCATCGACAAGGTTGTCAAGGAATTTGGCGCGGAAGTCGTAGCGCCCGATGCCATCTACGATGTCCAGTGCGACATTTTCGCCCCTTGCGCTCTGGGTTCCGTCATCAACGATGACACCATCAACCGCCTCAAGTGCAAAGCTGTGGCTGGCTGCTCCAACAACGTGCTGGCTGAAGACCGCCATGGCGATATGCTCCATGAGAAGGGTATCCTCTACGCCCCGGATTATGTCATCAATGCCGGCGGCCTCATGAACGTTGCTGATGAACTCAAGGGCTACAACGAAGAGCGGGCCATTGAGACCGTCAAGACCATTTACAACAATATCGCCAAGGTCTATGCCATTGCCAAGCGGGACAATATTCCCTCTTACAAAGCAGCCGACCGCATGGCGGAAGAGCGCATCGAAAATATTGGCAGGATCCGCGGTAACTATATCCGCCGTTAAGAGTTGAGCAAGGGAAAGTTGTGTGTTGCTGCCCACAACTTTCCCCCTTTGAGGAGGGTCACCATGTCGTATCGTCTGCTGGTCATCAATCCTGGTTCGACTTCGACCAAAATCGCCGTATATGAATA
>DAIOXA010000163.1:0-4694 GCA_036758185.1 Bacillota bacterium | reverse complement strand
ACCCTCACTGGACGTTATCCAGCACCCTGCCCTGCGGAGCCCGGACTTTCCTCAGCAATAATAGCTGCAGCTGCCCAACTTGCTCAACTCATGCATCCATAACAATAGCATATTTGCATTCCATTGTCAAAGAAAAACGCTGTAATCGCTTTTTGGCTTTATATTGATTTTTATTTTTTCGCCATTTGCAAGGCGATTTTTGCCAGGCGGCTCCCTGCCTCGGGCTTGCCCATTACCTTGGCAGCGGCAGCCATTTCCTTGAGGCGCTGGGGATTATCCAGCACAGAGACAAGTTCAGCAGCAAACCTTTGAGGATCAAGATCCTTTTCTTCCAGGACCATGGCGGCGCCCTTGGCTTCCATGGCCTGGGCGTTAGGCAGTTGGTGGTTGTCGGTGACATTGGGAGAGGGAATTAATAGAGATGGACAGCCGACTGCAGTCATTTCGTGGACCATTCCACCGGAGCGCGCGACAATCAAAGTGCAGGCCGCCATTGCCCGGGGAATGTCATGGATGAAATCTACCAATTTGTAGCGTTCAGCCTCGCTGGCAGTTAACTCCAGTTTTTCCTTTTCTTCACTGACCCAGGAAAAGTAGCGACTGCCAGTGACGTGCAAGAGGATATTCTGCGGATTGGCTAGAATGTCCTTGGCCGCATCCAGAGTCACGCGGTTGATTTTTTCGGCGCCGCCGCTGCCCCCTACCACCAAAATCAACCTATCCTTTTCTCCAAGATTCATCTCGCTGCGGGCTTGTGGGCGCTGGGTTTCATAAAAGTCCCTCCGTACCGGGTGCCCTGTCACCAGTGTCCTAACACCGGACTTTAGTCGCTTTACAGCTTCGGCGTGGCTGACGGCCACCTTATCCACACTACTGGCCAACAGTCTGGTGGTCAAGCCAGGAAAGGCGTTTTGCTCATGGATAAGGGTGGGAATTTTGGCCATGGCAGCTGCGGCAACCACTGGTCCCGAGACATAGCCTCCAGTCCCCACCACCACCTGGGGCCGAAACTTTTTTATTATCTTTCTGGCCTGGATTAGAGAAGTCATAACCTTGTATAGGGTGACGAAATTCTTGAGGGTAAGACTGCGCACAAAATACCGGACATCGACGAATTCGATATTATAACCCTGCCGGGGCACAACTTTACTTTCCAAACCTCGCTGGGTTCCGATAAAAAGAATTTCTGCATCGGGTTGCAAGCGGCGAATTTCATCGGCAATGACGATACCGGGGATAATATGACCGCCGGTCCCTCCACCCGTCAGCAGCACCCTAACTGGTTCCTTTTTCATCTTGTTGCTCCTTTTCCACTGCCGATTCCAGAATCAAAATGCGTCCACAATTAATACACCGGGTATACTGACCGCTTTTCTTCAAGGCATTGACATTGAGCACTGTCTGGGCGATTCCGCAACCACCGCAGTTCTCCCCCTGCAGTAGGGCCATGGGCCGTTTCTTATGCTCAACCAATTTGCTATATATTGCCATCATATGGTTGGGGATAATGTCCCGCAACTCTTCTCGCCTGCCCTTTAGCTCATTGTATTTCTGACTGATTTCTTTTAAGCGCAAATTGAGGCGATTAGTGCGGGATCGCCTTTGCTCTTCCAGGCGTTGGACCCGACAGGTCTCATTGGCAATCTTCTTCTCTAATTGATCAAGTTCTTCTATACAGTTAAGCTGCCTTTCGTCCAAGATCGCTTTGCGCTTTTCCAGCTGCTCAATATTTTGCTGAAGGGAGACGAGCTCCTTGCTTTGACCGCCCTCATCGTACAGCTGATGATTACACTGTTCTAGCTTGCGGCCAATTGTTTCAATTTCGGTTACAGCCACATTATAATCTTCTTTAATTGTTTGCCACTGTTCTCGGGCAGAGTCGATGCCTGCCTTAATGGCCTCGAGATCGCTGGTATTCTCTTTAGCCATCATATCTTTAGTTTTATTCCATTCCCGGCGCAGCTGCACCATTTCCACTTCGGCGTTTTGCATTTCCCACATGTCCCTAAGACAATCCATAATGCTCTCCTCCCCCTAAAAATTATCCAATAAGCGCCAGGGATTAGTGCTGCCAGGATATCGGAAAACCTCTATTTCTCGAAGACTGCTCCCCAGAGCAGTTTCAATGCTGGTAAGGATAGGGATTTCACTGAAATAGTGACCGGGATCCACCAGCGCCAACCCGAGCTGTAAAGCAGTCAGAGCTTGATGGTGGTCTATGTCACCGGTAACCAGTACATCGGCCCCCCGGCGGTGGGCAAGATCGACAAAGCTTCCGCCGCTGCCCCCACAGACCGCCACCTTCTGGACTATCTTTTCACTCTCCCCACATAATTTAGGCGAGGGACATTTTAAGGCAGCCGCCACTCGGGCGGCAAAGGTGCCCAAGGTCATGGGTTCTAGCAACAATCCAATCCTCCCCATTCCATAATTAGCAGGAATTGATAGGGGTACGAGATCATAGGCAATTTCCTCATAAGGATGGACAGAGTTCATCGCTGCCAGCACTTTAGGTAATCGATCTCCGGCGACCAAAGTCTCTAATTTGGATTCTTTAACTTCTTCCAAGGTCCCCACTGCTCCTAACCAAGGCTTTGCCCCCTCCCGAGGCAGAAAGGTTCCCTGCCCTGATGCAGAGAAAGTGCAATGGGAGTAATCACCAATCCAGCCAGCACCTGCATCCCCCAGGGCCTGGCGCAAGGGAACAAGGTGAGATTCAGGCACAAAGACCGCCAACTTATAGTAATCACCCCTCTGTCTATCCAAGACTTGCACCTTAGTCAAATTTAGCAGTTCTGCTAATGCATCGGACACCCCACCCTTTATGACATCAAGATTTGTGTGCATAGAGTAAATAGATATTCTATTGGTCAGAGCCGCGGCAATTATCTTTCCAGTAGGGGTAGCCAAGTCTATCCTTTTTTGTTTATGAAAAAATAAAGGATGGTGAGAGATAATAAAATCGTGACGGTGATGTATGGCGTACTGTACTACATCCAGGGTAGTATCCAAGGCCAGCAGGATCTTTTCCACCGGCCACTGCCTGTCCCCTACCTGCAAACCTGAATTGTCCCATTCTGCCTGAAGCCCAGGAGGGGCAATTTCCTCAAGGAGAGAAATTACCTTCCCTGTCGTCACAGCCACGACAACACCTCCTCCAGACTATCAATTCTTGCCTTCAGCAACTTCCCACGTTCTTTGGCAGCCTGGGAGCTAGATTTTCTGACATTTACTGCGGCCCGGCGCAAGCGCATAAGCCTTTGCTCCAGCATTGGCTGCAAGAGGGGATGACGCTGAGATACCAATAGGGGTCCCACCGCCAAGAGTCTCGGGTCAAATGTTTGGCTCTTTCCATTTCTCTGGGCAACAACTATTTCATAGAAGCTATTGCCCTCCTGGGCGATATCTTCTTGGGTTAAGGAATAGCCGTTGTCCACCAGCCAGGCCCGCACCATACTAGTGTCCGTCATGGCCTGGAGGACTAGACGGGTCCCGGAGGCAAGGATCCCATGCCCCCTGTCTATAACAGAACAGATGGTTTCGCCCCCCATACCTGCCAGTACTATAGTATCCACCTTATCCTGGGGTTGTATAACGGAAAGACCGTCTCCCAAACGCAAGTCGGCGGCTTTGCCCACGTTGAAGAGGGCAAGGGTATCCCTGGCCGCCTGCAGCGGACCTTCCCTATCGTCACTTACTATTACATGGGAGACTAGGCGGTTTACCAATAAATACACGGGGATATAGGCGTGGTCGCTGCCGATATCTGCGACAATGGACCCAGGTGGAACCTTGTCAGCAATAGCTTGTAACCGCGGTGTCAATCGCACAACTACCACCCCCATGCTTTTTCAAGCTAGTATTCCCAATACTTCCCTTGTTATATAGTATATTTCCATACAGTAAAGCTAAATTCCTTTATGATGGCGGCAAAAAAATACCGCCCAGGCGGTACTAGCATAGCTACAAATGCGTTGAATAGACGGCCCTTCCATTAGCTGTTCCGAAGGAACATACAGATAGCACGTATTACCTGCTCAATAATTATATTCATGATTCCCAACACATATTTTTTGGGTTAATGTCTCGTCCTTCCAAGCTTTTCTTATCTCAATGAGATTTAAAACATCATAACCCATTTTTGATAAGAATTTTATTATTTTGTCATTATTAGGATGCACCCAATTGAAGACTGTATCGTTACCTAATTCATTAGAAACCTTTTCTGCCTCTTTATATAATTTTGTAGCTATCCCATTTCTCCTTGCAGCAGCAGAAACAAATAAAGATTCTGCCCAAACCACTTCATTATCTATCCTACAAACTATATAACCTAATAGTTCTCCATTGCTATCTTCAGCAACAAAAATTGGATTTTCCGCCTCCAGATATTCTTGAAATTCTTGTTTTGCTTCGTCCAACTTTGGTGTTGATGAAATTCCCTTAAACTGTTTTAGCTCCACTCTATACTGTGCTATTAGTCTTGATATTTTTTCTTTATCATTAATTTTCCCTGTGCGAATAATCATCTTTACACTCCTTTGCTTACTTCACATTTATTTCCTCTTTCCGCGTTCAACACAAAATCCCTCTGAATTTATTGTTAAAAAAACACTGCTCAGCGGGCAGTGAGTTTAAATTTTGGTGACCCCTAGGGGATTCGAACCCCTGAATGCCAGCGTGAAAGGCTGGTG
>DAIOXA010000162.1:4489-4698 GCA_036758185.1 Bacillota bacterium | reverse complement strand
TGGAAGAAGTGGATTTGATTGTGGGAAACAGCCATAAGACCGAGTTAGTCCCTTTAGTAAAATCGGCCTTGACGGGTTCCGGACAGCGCGTACAGGTGGAGGAGCTTACTGATTTTTGCGACTTGCCGGTTGCAATTTCCAGCAACCGCCACCGGGCCACCCTAAAGATTCAAGAAGGATGCCAGCGCTATTGTACCTATTGCATCGTC
>DAIOXA010000162.1:3806-4479 GCA_036758185.1 Bacillota bacterium | reverse complement strand
GGCCCGGGGCAAATTGCGCAGCATGCCTCAGGAAAAAATAATGGTCAAGGCCCAAGAATTGATTAAGGCGGGATACAGGGAAATAGTCCTGACGGGAATTAACCTCACTTCCTACGGGCGCGAGGGGCAAGGGGTAGGTAGCTTGGCTACAGTTATAAAATCTATAGCACCTCAGGTTAACCCAGCGAGGATAAGAATTAGTTCGGTAGAACCCACCGATTTTACCCCAGAATTGATCCAGGCAGTGCAGGACAATGCCAATGTCTGTCGGGACTTTCATATACCCCTACAAAGTGGCAGCAATGCCGTCCTCCAGCGCATGGGTCGCCAGTACAGCGCCGACGAGTTTTTGGCCCTGACAGATTCTCTCAAGGCACAATTTGACCTGCCTTCTATTTCCACCGATATAATAGTGGGGTTTCCCGGCGAGAGGGACACGGAGTATGCCGAAACCTTTGATTTGGTGCGTGCAGTCGGGTTTTCCAGGCTTCATGTCTTTCGCTATTCTCCACGACCCGGCACCCCGGCGGCGGCCTTTGCGGGGCAAGTTGCCCCCCAGTCTGCCAACTTGCGCAGTAGCCAGCTCATTACACTGGGGAAGACCCTTGCGGCTGATTATGCTCGATTGTTGGTGGGCAAGATAGAAGTACTATTGCTGGAGGAGTCCAGCACC
>DAIOXA010000162.1:1336-3796 GCA_036758185.1 Bacillota bacterium | reverse complement strand
TATATGCGAATCCACTGTGCCAGTGAGGCGTCGCCGGGAAGCCTAATTAGGGTCAGGATTACCAACAACTCCGGCGCAGAATTGCTGGGCTACCAGGTCTAAGGCAATTTTTTGTGTCATATATATAGACAGCCTCTAAAAAGGGAGGGATATATATGGCCAAACTAATTGTGGTGGAAGCTCGGCGCCTGCTCCCCATTGCCGTGCTATTTTTATTGCTGGTGGCTGTTTCGATTTATGATGGGCTGACTTCACCGGCGGCGCCAGTAACGGCGCTCCCCAATTCTGTACCGTACAAGACTTTGTTGGCGGCGGGACAAAATTCCAGTATGCAGTCCCGAGTCGTCACTTCTTTGGATATGTGGGTGGCCATGCATGAAGCCTTAGGTCTGGAACTCACCGACTACGAGTTTGACCCCCACCGGGAAGTAGGCGTATTTTTTCTCAATTGCCAGCTGCGCTCTACGCGAGAAGTCCAAGGGGTGGTGCAATTGTCGGTAACGGCCAAGAAGGATACGGTGCAGTTGGTGCTGTTTGACAAGGCCAATCTCCAGGGAGAGCTGGATGAGTTGCAATTTGTCATCGTTCAAGATTGACGTCCCTAGTTGGGGCGTTTTTGATGTTTTTGCAGGATTTGGGGCAAGATATGTGGAAATTATAGCTATAGTACAAAGGAGGTGACGGTGTGACGGAGTGCATTTTTTGCAAAATTATCCAGGGGGCAATCCCAGGGGATATTGTCTTCCAGGATGAACACTTGCTGGTCCTAAAGGATCTCAATCCCCAGGCGCCAGATCACCTGTTGGTAATCCCTCGCCTTCATTACTCTGACATTGTAGAGGCCAGTAAAGACTCTACATTGCTTTCCGCCTTGCTGACCAAGTGTGCAAGCCTTGGCCAGGAAATGGGAAAAGAGGGATTCAGGATTGTCATAAATACCGGCGTCCACGGCGGTCAGACAGTTCAGCACCTGCACTTTCACGTCCTGGCGGGTAGGCATTTGCAGTGGCCGCCGGGTTAATTGTTGACAGCAACACTGCTGGAAGGGTATAATTTACTTTGTTGGTGTGAGGGGAGGGTAGATACTATGTCCGAAGTTAAAGTTGGCAAGAACGAATCTCTAGATAATGCCCTACGTCGGTTCAAGCGCCAGTGCCAGAGGTCTGGTGTGCTTTCTGAGGTGCGCAAACGCGAGCATTATGAAAAACCCAGCGTTAGGCGCAAGAAAAAATCCGAAGCCGCCCGGCGCAATAAGAAGAAAAGATTCTAGAGGTGTATGAATGGCTGATATTCTTGAGAAACTTAGCCAGGATATGAAGAATGCCGTGAAGAAACAGAATAAATTCACCTTGTCGGTGATCAGGATGCTACGCTCAGAACTCAAGTATGCAGAAATCGCCGCCGGCGCCCCCCTTTCCACCCAAGAGGTCACAGATGTCTTGGCCCGGGAGCTGAAAAAGCGCAAGGACGCAGCCCAGGCCTTTGCCGAAGCTGGACGAGACCAAGCCGCTGAAGATTTGCTCAGAGAACAGGCGATTATTCAACTCTATCTCCCTGATCCCTTTACCGAACAAGAAGTGCGCGCTATAATTGCCTCAGTAATTGAAGCTTCGTCCGCTCAAAAAAGTGATTTCGGTAAGGTAATGGCCGGGGTCATGCCCCAAGTCAGGGGCAGATGTGATGGCAGCATTGTGTCAAGACTAGTCAAAGAAATGTTGAATTAGCCGGCCTTCCACCAGGGTCGGTTTGTTTTTGGGGCAGGAGAATAATCCCCCAGCGGCGAATTAATAAAAGATAGTATGAACTGGAGGTGGTAGAGGATGAAGATATTCCGATGGGTTGGCTGGCTCTGCCTAAGCCTGCTATTAATGGCAAACATTATCAATCCCGTCCACGCCCAAGGAGAGGGACTTGTCTACGTTATCCCCCTGAGGGGAGAAATCAACAATTCTTTATATCGCTCCCTGGATTTTGCCTTTGACTTGGCCGTGGGTGACGGGGCTGAATTGATTATTTTGGAAATCGATACCTTCGGGGGTTATGTCGTTGCCTGCGATAAAATCAAGAACTTGATCTACGATTCTCCTATTCCCGTATACGCCTATGTCAAGAAGGCGATTTCCGGGGGCGCCTATGTAGCCCTGGCCTGCGACCGTATTTACATGCTCCAGGGCAGCACTCTGGGCGCCACCGAGCCATCGGTAGGTGGGGAGCCGGTGACCGACGAAAAGGGCCTCTCCGTCACTGAAGCACAGATGCGGGCTATGGCCGAGCGCAATGGCAGAGATCCCGAAATCGCCGCTGCCATGGTGCGCAAGGACATTGTCATCCCCGACGTCATCGCGGAAGGTAAGCTCTTGACATTGACAGCTGCCAAGGCTCATGAGGTGGGGTACACCGAGGGAATTGTGGCCAGTCACACCGAAATTCCCGGCTTGGCTGGAATCTCCAACCCAGAGT
>DAIOXA010000162.1:0-1321 GCA_036758185.1 Bacillota bacterium | reverse complement strand
ACGTCCAGTACACTGAACCCTGGAGTGTGCGCTTAGCTCGCTTTGTCAGCAATCCCATTGTCGGGGCGATACTACTGGCCATTGGTCTGGCGGCCTTGATAATCGAGATCCTGACTGCAGGCTTTGGCGTGGCGGGAGTTATTTCCTTGCTTGCCTTCGGTCTGTTTTTTGGCAGCAATCTATTCATCGGAGTTGCCCAGTGGGAATATCTAGCCGTCTTTATTCTGGGAATAATATTACTTATAGCCGAGGCCTTTGTTGCCGGCTTTGGTGTCCTGGGGGTAGCCGGTTTGCTCTGCATCGCAACGAGTATTGTCTTATCGGCAGGAACCTTTATGGATGGCCTGTTGACCTTGGGTTTGGCTTTACTCTTTGCCATCGTAATTGTCGCCATCGCCTTAAGGTTTTTGCGCAAGAGCGCCCTGTGGAATCGTATAATCCTCACCCACTCCGAAGACAAGGACGCCGGCTATTTCGGTCCCCGGGAGAATAGCGATTTGCTGGGCATGGAAGGAACTGCCACCACTTTCCTTAGGCCCAGTGGCGCCGTCACCCTCAGCAATGGCCAGCGTGTCGATGCCATTACCGACGGCTCTTTTGTGCCAGTTGGAACAGAAATTGTCGTCACCGGTTTCTCCAGCGGCAGTGTCGTTGTCAAACCAAAATAAGTTAAGGAGTTGATTGTTATGGAACCTATTGTCTTTGTATTGATTGTCTTCGCCCTGGGTATTCTTGCCCTGTCCATACTATTTAGTTTTGTACCGGTGGGTCTGTGGATTTCCGCTATGGCCGCTGGGGTCAGGGTGGGGCTTTTTAACCTGGTGGGGATGCGCTTGCGCCGCGTCGCCCCAGCCCGTATCGTTCATCCCCTGGTCAAGGCAACCAAAGCCGGCCTTAGTCTCACCACCAATTTGCTGGAAAGTCACTACCTGGCCGGCGGTAATGTCGATAGAGTTGTAAACCCCCTCCTCGCCGCCCAGCGGGCCAATATCGATTTGCCCTTTGAGCGGGCTGCTGCCATCGACTTGGCTGGTCGGGATGTGCTCCAGGCTGTCCAGATGAGCGTCAACCCCAAGGTCATAGAGACGCCAGTTGTCACTGCTGTAGCCAAGAATGGAATCGAAGTTAAAGCCATGGCTCGGGTAACGGTGCGGGCCAATATAGACCGCCTGGTGGGCGGCGCCGGCGAAGAGACCATCATCGCCCGGGTGGGCGAGGGCATCGTCACCACCATCGGTTCTTCTCTCAGCCACAAGGACGTGCTGGAAAATCCCGACAACATCTCCAAGACCGTCCTCGACCGTTCCCTGGACTCGGGCAC
>DAIOXA010000161.1:0-4698 GCA_036758185.1 Bacillota bacterium | reverse complement strand
AATTTACAGTCGGTGGACGCTCGGGCTGTGAAGCTGGCGAATATAAGAATCCGTATCTATTCCAAGAATCAGCTGAGCACTGGGACTAGGGAGGAAATCCAGGAGAAAATGCGGCTATTCTTTAGTCAAAGTGATGTATGGCATGCTGTGTTGAGCAAGTATTTTCCCAACGAACCAGAGTTTGATCTCACTGTATACTATTATGAGGAGGGCATAAAACAACCATATTCGTCAGAGCAAAGGATTATTCTTCTCAGACCTTAAGCAGCTAGCCAACCACAAATGGCATGGTGTCTCAATTGGTTTTTTACCGTGGAATCCAGGCTATAGAGATTGCCGGTAAGGGAAACGGACCTCCGTGGTTACCTTGGCTAAGGGGCTGTCGCCAATAGCGTTTATTAACGTTGGGCGATGGCCTTTTCTTGTTGGCAATCTGCCTTGATTTGACAGGGGAACTAGATAGGAACCTATGCCACAAGGGCATTAGCTCCTTCCCTTGTTTATTCTTGTGGTATGGGATATAATGAAAAGTAATTGTTGACTGCGGTCGGGCAAATAATATAGGAGGTGTTTTTTTAATTTGACTAACGGTAACAATCGAAGAAGGACTCGAAGAAAAGCCCCGTCAAATAAAGCAAAGGCAAAGGTGAGGCTGGTTTCCCTGGGCGGCGTGGGAGAAATCGGCAAGAATATGTTTGCCTTTGAGTACGAACAAGAGATTGTAGTAATTGATGGGGGCTTAAAATTCCCTGAAGAGGACATGCTGGGCGTTGACATCGTCATCCCCGATATCAGTTACTTGCTAGAGAACAAGGACAAGGTCTCTGCCATCCTCATAACCCATGGTCACGAGGACCATATCGGCGGGTTACCCTACATCCTCAAGCAGCTGCCTAAACCTGTGTACGGAACCAAACTTACCTTGGGTTTGCTGGAGGGGAAGCTAAGGGAAAAGGGCATGTTGGCGGATTGCGATCTCAACGAGATTTACCCTGGCAAGAAATTGCGGGTGAGCGAAAATATCGAGGCCGAATTTTTTAAGGTCAACCACAGCATTCCCGATTCCGTGGGCATTTGTTTGCGCACTCCTGCAGGCTTAATTGTTCACTGCGGCGATTTTAAGATTGATCATACCCCGGTTGATGGTAAGGTAATGGATTTTAACCGCTTGGCCCAGTATGGCGAAGAAGGAGTGCTAGCTGCCCTCATAGATTCTACCAATGCAGAGCGACCGGGCTTTACCCAATCGGAAACCACTGTGGGTGAAACTATTTCTGAGGTGCTGCGCCTTTCGGATAATCGGGTTATTTTGGCGACCTTTGCTTCTAACGTCCACAGAATTCAACAGGTAGTCAACGCTGCAGCCAAGCATAAGCGCAAGGTCGCAGTTAACGGACGCAGCATGGTCAATGTGGTAAGCATAGCCATGGAATTAGGCTACCTCAAAGACCCCCACGATGTCCTGATGGACCTGGATGACATTAAAAATCTTCCTCCCCACAAAGTCGTGTTGCTGACCACCGGCAGTCAAGGCGAGCCCATGTCGGGCCTAAGCCGCATGGCTAAAAGTGAACACCGCCAGGTGGAAATTGTGCCCGGTGATACCATTATCTTTGCCGCCAACCCCATTCCCGGCAACGAAAAATTTGTCTCCCGTACGGTAGACAACTTATTCCGCCTGGGTGCAGATGTTATCTATGAGTCAGTTTCAGGTACCCACGTATCTGGGCATGCCAGTCAAGAGGAGATTAAATTAATCCTCAACTTGCTTAAGCCCAAATTTGCCCTCCCCGTCCACGGGGAGTACAGGATGTGCGTCCACTTTCAAAAGCTGGCTGCTTCCATGGATATACCCCTTGGTAACGCTCCTATCCTCAAAATCGGCGAGCAGTGGGAACTCTCTGCCGATGGTGCCAAGCATGTCGGCAATGTACCTTCAGGCTCTGTCATGGTAGACGGACTGGGAATAGGCGATGTAGGCAATATTGTGCTGCGCGACCGCAAGCAGCTATCCCAGGACGGCATCCTGATAGTAGTTCTTGCCCTGGAAAAGGGCGGTGGCAAGGTTCTCTCGGGGCCGGATATCGTGTCCCGGGGCTTTGTCTACGTGCGGGAATCCGAAGATCTCATGGCCGAGGCCAGGGATGTCGCCCGCAAATACCTGACAGAGAAGGGAACCAAGTGTGAATGGTCGGTGATAAAGTCGGGAATCCGGGATGTTCTGGGCAAGTTCCTCTATGACAAGACCCGCCGCAACCCCATGATCATTCCCATCATTATGGAAGTATAGAGCGTAGGAGCCTTGATGAGGCTCCTCTTTTGCGCCTCCACATAATCGGCGTTCTTAGGGGAAAACTAGTGCCAACCTTTCAGGGAGTGATGAAGTGGCACAACAGGGTAATGAGAATAAGGAAACACATCATGGCCAACAGCTAGACAATATCCAGCGAATGGGTCAATCGGTGCTACCTGCCCCAGCCCCCAGCAATATCCATGTCCTTAACATCATTGGCCAGATAGAAGGTCACGTTGTTCTACCGCCCCAGAATAAGACGACGAAGTATGAGCATATCATTCCCCAGCTAGTTGCAGTGGAACAGAATGAATCTATTAAGGGCCTGTTGGTCATCCTCAACACCGTGGGCGGAGATGTGGAGGCGGGATTGGCCATTGCCGAGATGATCAGATCCCTAAGCAAACCCACAGTCTCTCTGGTGTTGGGAGGCGGGCACAGCATTGGGGTCCCCATCGCCGTGGCCACCGATTACTCCATAATTGCCGAGACGGCCACCATGACCATTCACCCCATTCGCCTTACCGGCCTGGTCATCGGCGTCCCTCAGACCTATGAGTACTTGGATAAGATGCAGGATAGGGTGGTGGACTTTGTTGTCCGCAATGCCAACATCAGCATGGAAACCTTCCGAGAATTGATGTTCAGAACCGGTGAGCTGGCCCGGGATATCGGTACCGTCCTGGTGGGCAAGGACGCCGTCAAGACTGGATTGATTGACACTGTAGGCGGCATGGGGCTGGCCATCAAAAAGCTCAATTCTCTGATGGCCCCCCAGGTTAACTGAGATGGTTCTATATACTCCCCATGATGTCAATATCGTCATGCAGGATCTGACAGAGGCTGCTGCAGCCTTGAAGGAGGTTACCTTGGCTAATGGTATAACCCTACTGGGACAGGATGTGGAGGGGGGCTTTAGGATAGAACGGGTGCTATCTGGAAACACCAATGCCTACTTACTTCGAGAATACCAGCCGGGTACGGTTATTAAGCTAACCTGACCCGGTCTGTTTTTTTAAACCAGCATGTGGTATTATCAAGTTCGAAGGGGGTATCTGTTTGGTTGACTACATAAATGCCATTATTATTGGCCTTATCCAAGGACTTACCGAGTTTTTACCCGTCAGCAGTTCTGGGCACCTGGTGCTATCTCAACACCTGCTGGGGGTAAGGATGCCTGGACTGACCTTTGAGATTTTCTTGCATTTTGGCACTTTAGTTTCAGTCTTTTGGGTCTTCCGCCGCCGCCTTATTGACATAGTAAAGAGTTTTTTGGCCCTAATTAAAAAAGATCAGTGGTCTAGATTTAAAACCTGCGAAGACCGCTGGTTTGGACTGCTGCTGATCCTCGGCAGCATACCCACTGCAATCATTGCCTTTTTACTGCAGGATTATGTCACCCAGGCCTTCAACAGTACGCTTTTTGTCGGCGTGGCCTTGCTCTTAACCGGCGCACTTCTGTGGGTGGCTGACGTCATCCCTGGGGGCAAGAAGGACATAGGCAGGACGACGGTGTTAGATGCTTTGTTCATCGGCATTTTTCAGGGACTGGCAATCTTCCCCGGGGTTTCCCGGTCCGGCGCCACCATCAGCGGTTCCCTATATCGGGGGCTGGACAAGAAAACTGCTGCCGAGTATTCCTTTCTCCTTTCCGTTCCGGCGGTGTTGGGGGCAAGCCTCTTGGAGGTCATTGGTCTGATTAAGGACAACCAGATGGGTGGCGATTGGCTCTTTTACCTGGTGGGCATAGTCGCCTCTGCCACCGCGGGAATATTTGCCATTAACTTTTTTATCAACTTGCTTGTGAAGAACAGGTTGCGCTATTTTTCTATATATTGCTGGTTAGTCGGTACAATCGTAATCATTTTTCTCTAGGGGGGTCGGTATGGCTAGATCGCGTAGAAGTCGGCGCCGGGATAGGCAGCCCCATAGCGAGGTTACAGGTCTGATAATAATCGCTTTGGCGATCCTGGCTGGCGCCAGTTTGTTGTTTACCGAAAATACCGGAGTAATCGGGGATTTCCTCAACCGGCTGCAACGGACCATAGCCGGTGGATATGCCCTATTTGTTCCCTTTCTCTTGATCTTGTGGGGGATTAGAATACTGTTTTTCCCCAACTCCCAGCTCTTTGCCAAGCGTACCGGCGGCGCCTGTATCCTCATCATCTGCCTGCTCATTGCCGTGCATATTTTGGCTGCCGAGGGGTCCTTGGCCGAATGGCAGACTGTGATGGCCATGGTGGACGCTGAGGATGGGGGAGGTGTCATCGGCGCCCTGGGCTCCTTTGGACTGTACAAAGCCTTTGGCCTGGTGGGCGGAGTGGTGGTCCTGTCTTCCATCAGTTTTATCGGCATGATTTTGGTGGTGAATATTTCCTTGCGTCAGTTTGTGGGATGGCTGGCCC
>DAIOXA010000160.1:0-4699 GCA_036758185.1 Bacillota bacterium | reverse complement strand
CACCAAGCTCTTGAAACGTCGCCGGGTCATTATTCTAAGGGCGGCTTTTGCTACGAACACCTTAACCTCCTCCTAACCGATCCTAATCAAAATAGATCTGCACAGAATTGCTCTGCCCATGACGGAAATGCAGGAAATACTCGCTCTCTTCATAGCGGAGGTGCAGGATATGGTCATCCCGTTGGGGGCTAATGGATTCGGACTTGACAGGGATATCCTTGCCATACCCGACTCCGGCACCCAAGGACAGTGCGCCGACGACAACCATTGTCAGCACCAAGAGAGACAGGAAGGTTGCCTGTAGCCGTCGACCGGAATAGTCCCTGATGGCCACTAGCCTGTGCCGAAAGCTTTCGGCGTGGGTATCCTTGGCCATGGCAGTCTGGAGCAAAGTGCCCTGTCCCGGGGATCCCGCTGCCACCGACAGCAGCGTGCTGCCATAGGTTCGCCTTGCCTCGGGCTTGAGCCTCCGTAGCACGGCCTCATCGCAGGCCAACTCACAAGCCCTATCCACCTCATTCCTGACAAGATGGACCAGGGGATTGAACCAATGGATCGCTACGGCCAGCAGGGCCAAGTACTTAATGGCTATGTCCCCGTGCCTGTAATGAACTAGTTCATGGAGCAGAATATGCCTCAGTTGATCCTGGCTGTACACCCCATCGGGGATGATGATGCAAGGCTTAACTAGCCCCACCAGCACTGGCCCAGAGACAAAAGAGTTGCGGGCAAGGCCAACCCTCCGCCCTCCCGGCAAACTGGCAAGGAGGCGGTTTTCCTCTGCCGTGGCGGGTCTATAAGTAGATTTCAGGATACGGGTAAACCGCCAATAGGCCCTCATGTTGGTGAAGAAATAGATTAGTGCGCCCAGGACCCATACCGGGAGGAAATAACCGGCGAGGAGATCACCACGACCCGTATGCTGCTCGCTAGATTCTAAGGCTGCTGTGTAAGCCTGGCCAGCGATGTCGGCGGTGGAGTTGCCCACATCCAATACAGCTATATCCGCCCCCAGGCGGCTAATGCCATCGACATCACGGTAGTGAAGCAATTCGACGACATTCCACATGACATCAGTGTGGGACGATTTGAGGGCATCACCGCTGATGCTTACACTGGTTTCCCACTGCTCGGGGGCAGTGCGACTTGATCCGTAATCTTGAAAGGGGATATCCCGGTAAAAGATACTGTTCATGGCATTGGCCTGGGGTGAAAAGGGAAGAAGCAGGCGCAACAACACCACAACCCATACATAGTACTGGGCAGACTTTGCCAGCGTCTCTGTCAAGGAGTTTAACGACGTATACCAAGGCGGCCAGGATGCTGCCTGACAGAGATAGAGACAACAGCAACTTAATGGTTTGGGTCGTCATAGTTATCTGCCTCAAGGAGCTGGCGCAGTTCGGCAACATCGGCTGCATCTAGGATGCTGTTGCCCAGGGGGGAGGCCACCAGCTTCTTTGCACTTCCAGAATAGAGCCGGTTGATGAGGGCCTTGGTAACGTAGTGATTATAGTCCTCCTCGCCCACCAAGGGCGTATAGTAATAGACTCCCTTCTTCTGTGCCGCGATGGCACCCTTGGCCTGTAACCTGCGTAGCAAGGTCTTGATGGTGGAAGCCTCCCATGGGCTGGTCTCTTCCATTATCTTGCGGATTTCGGCAACAGGTAAGTCGCGACCAGCAGCCCAGAGCACGCGCATGATTTCCAGTTCGGAATTAGTTATCTTGGCAACTAAATCTCTCACAATAACCCTCCTTCGCAAGGAAATAACATTTGTTTATTTTGTGTTTACACCCGTAGCCCCTAGCTGTCAATACTTTTCCCCCGATTCCCACTCCATGAGTTTAAAGGTACATAAAATTCCCCCCGAAGATTTTTCGAGGGGGGCAACTATATCATTTGAGCACCGGGTTCAATTAGACCCACAGTGTTGAGGGATTACTTCTTGTATTGCTTCAGGAATGAGGCCAATCTTTTCTCCGCAGCTTTGTAGACTTCGTCTCTCTCCCTAGGACCAATTGCTATGATTACCATCTGGAGTCTTCCGTCTTCCAGTTCAGTCGGGCGATAAATGATGCGTAGGTTTACCGAAGTTCTCTTTATCCTGCCGAAGGTATGCAAGGGAGCGCGCAAGCGGACCCCTAGGCCTTCGGGTGCAAGCCGGGCCCCTTTCTTTGCTTGCTTTACAATCATTTCGAGGATAATCTGCTTGCTCCTCTGAGAGTGGGAATTGAAATCCTTGGCAGCTTCCCGAGAGAAAACGACTTCTGTGCCAAATTGGCTTAACAGCTGATTCAGTTTACCTTCTTTGTCCATTACTCTTCTTCCAGTTCAAAGGTATCCAGGTTACGAATTAATGCCTGGATGTCATAATCATCTTCCTGGACAACATCACTTATGGGGATATAGTCCTCTTCTTTGGTTTCCTGTCGTTCTAGAGCCACCTGAAACATATGGTTATCTATTGCTTCTTGCAATATTTCTTCAGCCCTCAAAAGGTGCAAAAACCGTTCATAGTCTACCAGGACCCCAACGGCATCTTTGTTCTTATTACTGCTGATAACGTAAACCTCATCACTGGAGTTTACGGCATATGAGTGTAGTATTTCCGTCAATTTCGGCGTTCTGGTCAACTCTGTAACGCTCAGAGTATTTTCTTTTACGAACTCCAAAGATGCACTGGTCAACTTCTTTGGTTTGCCATAAGTGTACTTTTTCAACGAAACCCCTCCTCACACACATTATTACACATTGCTAATGTGTTGTAAAGCGTGCAGCGCATCCTGAATTCTGATTCATCCTTCCTCATTGATTCTGACAACCTTGCACACGGCGATGGCGCTGGCTTTACCCTGTCCGCTCCTGAAATCCTTGGGAGCGTGGATGTTGAGGTGATTGCAGCACACTTTGAGACTGACAATCCTAACCGGCAGGATAGATTACCTGGGCGAATTCATCGATATGCTCCTTGAGGGGTTCATCCCCCAAGGAATCATACCGTTGCTTCCACCTAATCATAAGGACACCCCTTTCACCCAATATATTGTGTATATTCTATCATACGGGTACGAAAACCAGAAGGGTCCCGGCTCGTGATATGTACCTCCCCCCTCTTAGTGGGGGGAGCGCTATTGCCCGCTGCGCTTGCTCAATTTCCACTGCAGCCACTTGCTGTCCAGCACAGTATGCTTTTCCCTGGTAAAGAGGTCCTGGCAGGGGAAGTTGGGGCATTGCCCGCAAAACTCAAGCCCCTGCTCATCAACACAGTCAAAGGTAAAACAATCTCCCTCTTCATGGGCGGTACGACAGCCTGTACAGTCCCCCTTTATAAAATCGGGACAGCTTCCGCAGTAAAAACCGCATTTTCCAATTAAAGCTCTAGTTTCGCTCATGCCAATAACCGCCTCTCCCTTATCAATTTCCAGGTGAGCTTATCCACCAAATAGCCTCTAAGAAATCTAGGAACCAGCCTTTGCCAGCACCGGAGCCAGGGACTGGCCGGTGTAGGACTTGGGATTGGCGGCTACTTCTTCGGGGGTGCCGGTGGCGATGACCTGACCGCCCCTGTCACCACCCTCGGGGCCCAGGTCGATGATGTAGTCCGCCGTCTTGATGACATCCAAGTTGTGCTCGATAACCACCACGGTGGAGCCTTCGTCCACCAGGCGGGTGAGGACCCGGAGCAGGCGGTTGACGTCGTCGATGTGCAAGCCGGTGGTGGGTTCATCCAGGATGTAGAGGGTGCCGCCGTTGGACCTGCGGCTGAGCTCGGTGGCAAGCTTGACCCGCTGGGCCTCGCCGCCGGAGAGGGTGGTGGCGGGCTGGCCCAGTCGGACATAGCCCAGTCCCACGTCAAAGATGGTCTGGAGTTTGCGCTGAATCCGGGGAATGTTGGCGAAGAAGTCCAGAGCCTCCACCACCTGCATATCCAAGACGTCTGCAATGGACTTGCCCTTGAACTTGACCTGGAGGGTTTCCCGGTTATACCTGGCACCATGGCAGATCTCACAGGGCACGTAGACGTCGGGGAGGAAGTGCATCTCGATCTTGACGATACCGTCGCCCTTGCAGGCCTCGCAGCGCCCGCCCCGAACGTTGAAGCTGAAGCGACCGGGCTTGTACCCCCGGGTCTTGGACTCATTGGTCTCGGAATACAAGCTGCGAATTATGTCAAAGAGGCCGGTATACGTTGCAGGATTGGAGCGGGGCGTCCTGCCAATGGGGGACTGGTCAATCTCGATGACCTTATTTACATGCTCAATGCCTTCAAGGCCGTGGTGTTGGCCGGGCTTGACCCGGGTCCTGGAGACCTTCTGGGCCACTGCTTTGTACAGCACTTCGTTGACCAGGGAACTCTTGCCGGAACCAGAGACCCCGGTGACGCAGATAAATTTATTTAAGGGAAAGGCAACATCCAAGCTCTTGAGGTTGTTTTCCCTGGCCCCCTGCACCGTGAGGAACTGACCATTACCGGGACGGCGTTCTGTGGGAGTAGGGATGGAACGGGTGCCGCTCAAGTACTGACCGGTTACCGATTCAGGTACCTGGGCGATGTCCTCCAGGGTACCCTGGGCGACGATCTTGCCCCCAGCTGCCCCAGCACCGGGGCCAATGTCGACAATCCAGTCAGCGGTGCGCATGGTGCCCTCATCGTGCTCGACAACGATGAGGGTGTTGCCCAGGTCCCGCAAGCGCTG
>DAIOXA010000159.1:0-4721 GCA_036758185.1 Bacillota bacterium | reverse complement strand
AGTTATAAGTGGTCTGCCCTGGTCAGTGCCGGCAAGAGAATCTGGGACCAGGTTTCCAAACGAGGGCGTAAGGCCTCAAGCTGAGCGGACTCCAGCCAAGTTGCCACCATCTTATCTGTCTCCCGAACCCGGGGCTTCTCTTCTACGTGGAGGAAGTAGTGGAGGCCCAAATGTACAGAACCTACAGAATTGGAATCGTCGTTGATAATTCCCTGAAGCACAGGCTGGGTCATGGTACCCAGCCATAATTCTTCTTGGAGTTCTCGGGTCATTGCCCGGGCAATTATCTCCGCCAAGGAGCTGCCGGTATCCACCAAGTTGATATGCCCCCCTACGCCCAGGGAGAGTTTGCCGTGGAGGCGCTTTTCCGATTGGGCAGCAGTGCGCTCTAGGGCTAGGATAGAGCCGGAGCTGAGCAGAGTGACATAAGGAATTAGTTGCTTGTGGCCGGGATCTGTCTCGGCCTCAGCCCTATCCAGGAAGAAATAATTGTCTTGGCAGACCTCCAGAAGGACTTGGATGTAGCCGTGGTCGGTGAGATACTGGGTGGTGGGCAGTTCAAGTAGTTCCGTTTTTACCACTAAGACTTTTTCCGTCATTCTCTTTCCCCCTTAACCAAGACTATATGTCAGCCGCCGCTTGTGGTCAACGGGGCTGGCATTTTTTGTTGTTCCTGGGAATAAGTTTGTACATAATTGGGGGGTGTTGGGGTGAAGAGATGGGTATATTTCATTATCTTGATGGCACTGGCGGTGGCCGGGGCGGTATTGGTGGGCGAGTACCTGCGACCGGAAAACCACCAATGCATGCCCAACCGCGCACTGTATTTGACAGATCCTCCTCTGGCGGGGAGGGATGTGGAAGAACTGCAACTGCGGCTACGGGAATTGGGTTTCTACTTGGGAAGAGCCAGTGGAGTGTACGATGGGGCAACGGCCCAGGCAGTGCGGGATGCCCAGTCTACCTTGGAGTTGGAACCAACTGGAGAGGCGGAACTGTGGCTGTGGCCGCTCCTCTTCCACGGGGAGGATAGGACCCAGGGGGTCAATACTGATCCACCAACGGGGAAGGTGCATGTAGAAATCTACCTGCATCAGCTAAAATTAGTGGTCTATTCCGATGGTCAGGAGTATGCTTCATTCCCCATTGCGCCAGGAACACAGGCTACACCTTCGCCCATGGGGGAGTGGCGGGTTGTCGACAAGAGCTACATGCCCAACGATGCCTTTGGTACGCGGTGGATGCGCCTCAGCGTGCCTTGGGGGGGGTATGGCGTCCATGGCACCAATGCTCCGTGGTCCATCGGCCGAGTGGTGAGTTTGGGTTGTATTCGCATGTACAATAAGGATGTCGAGCTAATCTATCCCTGGATTCCTGTGGGTACCCAGGTCATCATCACCGGCAATTATCTTGTTGACTTAAGGGCGCCCATGGGCTTTGGCCGGGTGGGGCAGGATGTCGTCCTGGTCCAGTGGGCCTTGCGGGAGGCAGGGTTTGACCCGGGGGAGGCCAATGGCGCCTATGATGAGGAAATGGCTGAGGCAGTCAAGTCTTTGCAGCGCACCTTCGGCCTAGAGCCAACGGGGATTGCCGATGAGACCGTATTCTGGCTCATCAATCTTCCTTAGGGGGGATAGAGATATGCGAAAATTGATCACTTTGTTGTTAGGTGCATTACTTGTAATGGGCTGTCGTGGGGGGGATATAGGCCAGGTCAACCCCAAAGCAAGGCTGGATCCAGATCAAATCTATATTGTGGCCTATTGGGATGTCGATTTACCCCAGGTTTTGGACCCCCATGGGCAATATCGTCCCGCCGTGGAAGAGTTAATTGCCGAGTTCATGACCGAGAATCCCGGAATAAGGGTAGAACCTCGTTGGCTGACATGGACCGAGGCCGAGGGCGAGCTGGCCAGGGCGCTAAAGGAAGGCGTTCCCCCAGATTTGTGGGGAGATTGGCAGGGCTTGGCTCGGCACAATCATCCCCTGCAAATTGCCGCTGAGTTATGGACGGATTCGCAATTGCTGACCCCGGCCGGGCGCAAGTCGGTGTTCCAGGAAGATCAGATTTGGGCTTGGCCCCGTTGGACTTGGCCCCGGGGACTCCTTGCCTTGGCCGATAGTATTGGTGTAGGGGCAGAAGTGGGGGATGCAGGTTGGGATTGGCAGCAGTTGGGCAGCTGGTTGAAGGAAAACCAGCTTACCTTGGATGTCAACGACTGGCAGGGGGAATTTTCCTGCCAGGCCCTCCTGGCTGCTACGGGGCACCCTTGGCCTAATTGGGGGGGGCAGGAAGTACACCAGCTCTTCGCCACCCTGGAGCGGTTGAGGAATCAGGGGGTTCTTAGTGGAGATGGCGAATACAAGAAAATTACTGAGGGCAAGATTATAGTTGGAGGCTTTACCCCTGCATTGGTTACATGGCTGTGCCAGGGTGTCGAGTCAGAGCTGGCATTGCTACCCTTGCCCGGTATTAGTAACGGCGCTAGTACTGTCCCCGTCAGTTCATCCTGTCTGGTTCAGTTTCGACAGCAACAGTACAAGGGGGATGATCATTCCCTGGCGGCAGCCATGGTAGCCGAGTTTCTCGCTCGAAAACAGGGAGTTGAACTGGCGGAACTCTTGTGGGCTGCTCCGGCCTGGGAATATCCTGCTTGGAATCCTCAGTTTCCTGAGGGGTATGTCTCCGTGCTTAAGAGTTCAATTGTCTCGGGGGTGCCGCTGCGCGCCCTGGATGTCCTGGGGCGGCAGGGGGAGGACGATTTCCGAACTGCCGTCACTCCGGTTTTGCAGGATTTTTGGCGGGGCCTAATCGATTATCAAGGAGTTGCCGCCCGACTGGAGGGATTGCAGTAGAGTCGGGCAGAAAAATGTGGTAGTATGGTAAAAAAATGGGGTGACATGCCATGGAACATATTTACTTGGACAATGCAGCCACCACACCCTTGCACCCCCAGGTTAAGCAGGCCATGACAGAGGCGATGGATTGTTATGCCAACCCCTCATCCTTGCACCACTTGGGCGCCGAGGTAGAGAAGATGGTGAGCCGCGCCCGGACCCAAGTGGCGGGGCTGCTCCACGCTAGATCTGGAGATATCCTCTTTACCTCGGGAGGGACCGAGGCTGTCCCGCAGAGGGCGCCCAGAGCGGCTGGTAACCTCTAGCATCGAACATCCTTCGGTGCTGGAAGTCTTTCGCCGCCTGGAAAAAGAGGGCTGGGACGTCTATCGCCTACCTGTGGACAGCCAGGGGCAGTTAGAGTTAAAGGCCTTGGAGACGGCTATGCAACTGCCGGTGGCGCTGGTCAGCATCATGGCCGTCAACAATGAGATTGGGTCCCGGCAACCCTTGGCCGAGGCAGTGAACCTGGTCAAAACCCTGCAACCCCAGGCCCTGGTACATATTGATGGTGTCCAAGCTCCCGGCAAAATTGACCTGGATGCTGCCAGACTGGGGGCGGATTTTGTTTCCCTCAGCGCCCACAAGATTCACGGCCCCAAGGGAGTGGGGGCGCTGTATGTGGCCCGGGGGGATTTGCTTTCCCCCCTTTGGGAGGGAGGCGGCCAGGAGAGGGGCCTGCGCTCGGGGACGGAAAATGTCCTGGGAATAGTTGGCTTCGGCCAGGCAGCCAGCCTGGTGCGAGAAAACTATTCCTCTGCCTTGCAGCAGGTTACGGCGCTAAGACATAGATTCTTGATAGGGCTACAAGACTTGCCCTGCGAAATCATTTCTCCCCCCCAGGGAGTTCCCCATATTGTGGCGGTGAGTTTCCCGGGATTTCGAGGCGAGATCCTGCTTCAGGCCCTTTCGGGATATGGCGTGTATGTTTCTACCGGCGCCGCCTGTTCGGGCAAGAAGGGCAATCTCAGCCATGTGGTTGAAGCCCTGGGCCTCGATAAAGAGACAGCCCTTGGCTTACTGCGCTTCAGCTTCTCAGCTTTTAACACCGTTGCCGAAATAGATTACGCCCTGGCCAAAACCAGGCAGGTCCTGGATGAGTTGGCCTTTGTCAGAGGCAGGAGGGGTCGCTAGCCATGTACGACAAAGTATTGCTTAGATTTGGCGAAGTAGGTCTTAAGGGCAAAAACCGCTCATACTTTATTAGCGGTTTAGCCGCAAACATCCGCCGCGCCCTCAAGGGTTTGGGATCGGGATATCGCGTCAGCACCCCCTATGGTCGGGTGTTTGTGGATTTGCCCCCGGGAGTTCCACTGGAGCCGGTAATTTTTGCTCTGCAAAGGGTATTTGGCTTGGTCTCCTTTAGTCCCGTGATCCAGACCGAGCTGAGCATGGAGGCAATTCAGGCTGCTGCCCTCCAGGAACTTTTGGCCCAGGGACAGCCTGAGACCTTCAAAGTTGCTGCCCGACGTTCTCTCAAGAGCTTTGCCCTGAACTCCATGGAAATTAACCGGGAGTTGGGGGGGTACTTGCTGGAGAGCTGCCCCGGACTCAAGGTGGATATCCACCATCCCCAGCGGGTGGTCAATGTCGAGGTGCGGCGGGAAGGGGCCTTTGTATTTTCCCGGGTAATCCCCGGCCCCGGCGGCTTGCCGGTGGGGGTGACGGGCAAGGGAATCCTCCTTCTGTCTGGGAGTATCAAAGTATACCGCCTCCAGGGTGATGCCTCGTTTCATAGCCATCCACCCCGCCACAGGGCTGTCAATGCCGCCAGACAGAAGGAGGATTCCCTTGCCCGTCACCCCCACCGGCAAGCCGCCGGG
>DAIOXA010000158.1:1981-4793 GCA_036758185.1 Bacillota bacterium | reverse complement strand
GAGGGAAAGGGAACAGTTGTTCGGGAGAAAGCCCATCAGGTCGTATTCACCTCCCACGTCTAAGAGGAGGGATTCTTCTACTCAGTTTTTGTGATAAACCTTCCTCCGACATGGAAGAATAATGTACGACCGCCGAGAGGAGGGAATAGTGTGCAAATAGAAAGGCAGCTTAAGGAATTGGAGTTCTTTTTGGACGCTGTGGAGGCATTCCTTGACCAGCAGGCCGAAAGAGCAGGGTCTGATGATGAGCGCAGGAAACTTGAGGAATACTTTCCCAACCTACTCCGCAGCTCCCTATTTGTCACAATTTATGCCACTGTTGAAAATGAATTGAACTACCTCTGCCGCCAGCTGGCTAAGGGTGATGGCTTGGACGTAGAGGACCTGCGGGGAAATGGAATTATCCGGGCCAGCAACTATTTGACCAAGGTTTGCCGGGTGGATTTTCCCCAGGACAGTGAGGAATGGAGTCAGCTCAAGGAGTATAATCAGCTGCGCAACATCTTGGTTCATGAAAATGGCTTGGACAAGGGCAACCATCTAACAGCCCTGATGGAGTCCGGTTCAGGCCTGGGGCAGGACAGGGATGGCGTCGTTCAATTGCAGCGTCAGTTTTGTCCCGAGGCCCTGGCGACGACGCGGAAATTCTTTGCTCAGTTACAAGCCGCACTGGCTGAAAAACCCGAATAGCATCTCCTGCCCAAGGCAAACTATGCAAAAAGGGGAGTGTGGGCATGAGTCGCAATGAGTCAAAACAATCCACCACAGCATTAATCAGGCATGGCGCCTATCTCTTGGCCTTAGTTGCAATCCTCTGGTTCCTGGGCCGTTACATTTTGCCGATTATCTGGGCGCTGATTGAAAGGATATAATGGAGAAACTCCCGTTGTGGCGGGAGTTTCCGTGGAATATGGGGGTTGAAAAGCTTCCTTTTCACTTATTGTATTCGCACCTCTTCGGCATTTTTTGGGGGTGCAGGGACAAATATTTGACATTTTCCTTCTCTGCTGACTATAATTAGCCCATATACTGCGATGATGGGATGAGTAAACTGGGTAGTAGACTTCCAGAGAGTCGGTAGGGGTGGGAGCCGACAGCCGAAAACCAGTTGAACATGGTTCCGGAGCTTTGCGGTCGAGCATTATTGTGGTAAGGCCGCGACGGTGGCGTCCGTTACAGCGCGGGAGAGGCCGCTATCTCTGCGGCAATGCGGGGTGGTACCGCGGGTATACTATTACCCGTCCCGGCCTAAGGCCGGGGCGGGTTCTATTATTTTGGAGGTGAGAATTATGAGGAAAAATATTTTGATCTGCAGTGCCTGGCCCTATGCCAATGGTTCTTTGCATCTGGGGCATATCGCCGGCTTACTGCCGGCAGATGTCCTGGCCCGGTATTTTCGCCTGCGGGGGGATAGAGTCCTCTTCGTCTCCGGTAGCGATTGCCATGGCACACCCATAGTTGTTCGGGCCAGCCAGGAGGGTCGCAGTCCCCAGGAGGTGGCGGACCAATACCATAAAGAGTTTGTAGAATGCTTTGCCCGGCTGGGATTCAGCTATGACCGTTATGCCGCCACCATGGATCCCGCCCATGGTGAACAAGTTCAGGAAACCATCCACCGCCTCTATGAGGACGGTTGGCTGTACCCCAAAACCCAGGCCCAGACCTGGTGTGACAACTGCCAGAAGTTTCTGCCCGACAGATATGTGGAGGGAGTCTGCCCCCGTTGCGGCGCCCAGGACGCCCGGGGCGACCAGTGTGACTCCTGCGGCAGTCTTCTGGATCCCGAAGAACTGACGGAGCGGCACTGCAAATTGTGCGGACAGTCTCCCACTCAGCGGGAGACCCAACATCTGTTCTTTAAACTCTCCGCCTTGCAGCAGCAGGTAGAAGAATTGCTGGAAAAGAACGGATCGGATTGGCGCCTCAATGCCCGGGAGATGACCCGGAGGTACCTCAAGGAAGGCTTGCTGGACCGGGCAATCAGTCGGGACATCGACTGGGGCATTCCCGTGCCCCTGGAGGGCTATGAGGACAAGCGAGTCTACGTCTGGTTTGAAGCCGTCCTAGGATATTTGACCACCAGTCGACGCTGGGCCCAAGAAACCGGGCAAGGGCAAGGGTGGCGGGAATATTGGGATAGAGAAGCCATCAGCTACTATGTGCATGGCAAGGACAATATTCCCTTTCACACCGTCATCTTTCCGGGATTGCTCTTGGCTATGAATCAGGACTTTAACCTGCCTAACCGGGTCATATCCAGTGAATTCCTGACCATCGAGAGTAAAAAGCTTTCCACCAGCAAAAATTGGGCCGTCTGGATCCCCGACTATCTGGAAAACTATCAGGCCGACAGCCTCCGCTACTTCCTCACAGTCAATGGACCCGAAGCCCGAGATGCCGACTTTTCCTGGCGAGAATTTGTCGAGCGCAATAACGGCGAATTGGCCGGGGCCTGGGGCAATTTGGTCAACAGAACCATCACCTTTGTGCACAAGTATTTTGAGGGGCAGATTCCGCCGGGTACTAACCCTGAGGGGGCTTTGCTTTTGGCGGATATTGAGGCTGTCTATACTAAAGCGGGAGAAGCAATCGAGACGGGGCATTTTAAAGAAGCGCTAAAGCTGGTCTTCGAACAAGTGCGGGCCTGCAATAAGTATTTTGACAGTCAGGCGCCCTGGCAAAGCATAAAGACTGACAAGGACACCTGCGCAGCCACCATCGGCGCCTGTGTGCAGGCCATTGCCAATTTGACGGTGCTGACGGCGCCCTACCTGCCCTTCGCCTCGGCCAAGATTTTGGAAGCCTTGGGTAT
>DAIOXA010000158.1:0-1971 GCA_036758185.1 Bacillota bacterium | reverse complement strand
GAGGCCAGTTGGCAACTGCAGACGCTGGAGGCGGGAACCCCCATAACCAAACCGGGAATTCTCTTTCCCAACCTGGACAAAGAAGTAATCGACATAGAACTGGCCAAACTCGGGAGGTAATCAGGAAGTCAGAAGTCGGAAGCCTGAGTCAGACGGGGAGCTGATGAGAGGGTTCCCTCGGCTACAGGTAGACACTAGAACAACAGTTCTACTAGTGTCAAGACTGCCAAGGCCAATACAGCAGCTAGCAAGTACTTGGTCCACTTCTCGGCTCGGGCTAGGCGGCGATCCACCTCTTGCTGGTAGCTTTGGAGCATCTCTGTTTGTTGTTTTAGCCATGCCAGAATCTTTTCCCTGGCTCCTTCATTGCCCTGGATGGTATTCAGGGCTTTTTGGGTATTGATCCATTGCTGCTCAATGCCCTTTAGCTCTTGGCGGAGGTCGCGGATGAGGCCCAGGATCTCTTGACGCCGGACGCCAAAGTCAGTTTTAAGATTGTCCACCCGGCCCCTGATCTGCTCCTGATGTTCGCTGAACTCAGCCAAGATCTGTTGGCGCAACTGGTCATTTTCTTGGGCAGTATTTTGCCGGAAGCGCTCCAACAAGCGCAGATCCGATTCCACCTGATCCTGCAATTTCTCGATGCAGGCGACTTGCAGCACCAAGTTTTCCAGGGCCTCATTGCCGGTGGCCAAGAGGGAATCCGTCTCTCGCTGTTGGGCCTTTAAGCGGCCGACCCCTAATTGAAAGTCCTTCAGGGCCTCTTCAACTTGAAGGTAGAGGGGTGTTCCCTTACTCTGACTCATTTGGATGCCTCCCCGTGTAGTAATTGATTGATCTGTTCCAGGTATGGTAGCAACACCGCCAGGTGCACGTCGGGAAAAAGATCCGGCGAATCTAACACGGTAGCTAACTCCCGGAGGGCGGTGGAATCCAGCTGCGCCAGATAGTTCTGGGCCATGACGTAGGCGATTTCTGGCATCTCCCGGGCCAGCAGGGCAATGATCCTCGGCAGGTGCTGAGGCGCTTCCGCCAGCGAGTATTCCACTGCACCCCTGAGGTTGCGGAGTCCATAGGCCTCCGTTTCGGGGCGCCGGGCGGCAAAGATTCCTGCCAGCAGCAAGGCAGCGGGGTTGTGGGGTTGTTCTTCCAATTCCCGCATGGCCTGAACGCCAGCGTCCTCCTCAATATTCAGGCTTTGAGCCTGACCAGCCAGGTTCAAGGCCAGGGCCAGATCCTGCTCAGCCAGGGCTGTCTTCAACAGGGTTAGGGCCTCATAACCCAAGGTTTTGGCGGGGTCCGGGGAGGCCCGAGGATCAATCCCCTCGCTGTCGCAGAAATTGCATTGCTCATAGCCGACTTTGTCTCCAAAATACTGCATCAAGAAGCGGCGTCGGCAGGTCTTGGCATTAATGTACACTTGAACAGTATTGAGCATATTCAGCTTTTGCTCTTTGTATATCTCGATCCTTTCCACCACCTTGTTGGCCAGCCAGTACTTATTCTCTAAGCTGTGGGGGCCACTGAGTTCTACCTGAAGGAGCAGGTCAAATTGGCGTTCTTCCACCCGGCGGTATTCCAGCACCTTAAATTCTTTGACGGCGCCCAGGACTTGCAGGTAATAGAGATACTTTTGCTGCTGTGCCGAATCTTGGTGGGGGCAAGTATAGCGGAATACCACCTCCCCCTGACGGCATTCCTCCAGCTTGGCAAGAAAGTAGGTAAAGCGTTGGACTGTCTCCTGCTCTGGGGGATATTCCAGGGCCAGCAGTCCAGCTTGGATACCGTAATCACATTTCTCGCCGCCGGTGTACTGGCATATCCAGCCCTGATGGCAGGGGGGCAGAGGCAGATTGCTTTTTTCGCACTTCTCGAGGCGGGGGCGGGTTAGAATGACGGAATGGGCGTGCTCCCCATCCCTTCCTGCCCTGCCGGCTTCTTGGTAGTAAGCTTCCAGTCAGGCCGGGGCGC
>DAIOXA010000157.1:4051-4818 GCA_036758185.1 Bacillota bacterium | reverse complement strand
GATATCTACACCCACCAAGTTGGGAACCACCTTGTCGGCGATGGCCATGGTGGTACCGATGGTACAGCCGACGCCAGTGTGGACATCGGGCATTATGCGGATTTTACTACCCCGGACAAATTCCTGATTGCACAACTCTTTAATTTGCCGGGCAGCGCTTTCTTCGATATTATCAGTAAAGACAATGGCAGTATTATACTTGCCCTTGATCTCTAACATGGTTACCCCCCCTTCTCTCTACCACCTGTATTCTAGGTCGAGGCTTTTTATCCTTCAGTTTGTTTCCTGAGCACTAAAAAGCCCTGGAAGGACCCGGAAGGGGCTGGCTTGCTAAACACTATAGCTTTGTTGCAAAGTTATGAACCTATGCTGGCTGTAAACGCTCATACTTAGGGAGGAAATCCCCTAAAACCATGATAAGAAGGGTAGGATGTGCGTATGAAATTGCCAAAACTGTCCCTCGTCTTGGCGGCGAGCTTTTTACTCTTGGCAGCAATTACCCTAAATACCGTAGGCTGTACTCCCCAGGTTCAGGCGGCAGACATCATGAAGGGCTTGGTGTCAGAAAAAGTGGAAGGAAAGGCAAGCGACGACAAATTCCTCAAGAATACTGCAGACTTTTCCCTGGACCTATTCAAGAGCACAATCTCTCCAGAGGATAATTCCCTCATTTCGCCTCTTTCAGTACTACTAGCTCTGGCCATGACGGCCAACGGCGCCGACACTGCGACTTTAGTAGAGATGGAGGCAGTGCTGGGTGGGGATAT
>DAIOXA010000157.1:0-4035 GCA_036758185.1 Bacillota bacterium | reverse complement strand
CCTGTACACCTATGTAGGCAGCCTGCCCAGTGCCAAGAAGGCCAAGCTTTCCATCGCCAACTCCATCTGGTTTCGGGAGGACGAGGACCGCCTTATGGTGGAGCAGGACTTTTTGCAGACCAATGCCGACTATTACGGGGCTGCGGCCTACAAAGCTGCCTTTGACAAGCAAACCCTGGCAGACATCAACAACTGGGTTGAGAACAATACCGACGGCATGATCGATAAAATTCTGGATGAAATTGCCGAGGATGCCGTCATGTACTTAATCAACGCCATAGTCTTTGACGCAGAGTGGAAGGACATATACAATAAAGACAATGTCCGGCAAGGCGAGTTTACCGCCATCGACGGCAGCAAACAGCAGGCAGACTTCATGTCCTCAGAAGAGGCTCATTACCTAGACGACGGCAGGGCCACTGGCTTTATTAAACCCTATGCCGATGGCAACTACAGCTTCGCCGCCTTGTTGCCCAATGAGGGGATTAATGTACAGGACTATGTTACATGCCTTAGCGGAGAGGGCTTATTGCGCGCCATCGAGGAGGCCCAAGAGATTACCGTCAATGCCACCATGCCGAAATTTAGTTACGACTACACCGTCAACATGAACGATTCCTTGAAGGACATGGGAATGCCCACCGCCTTTTCCGCCGCCGCTGCTGACTTTAGCAAACTGGGCAGATCCACCCGGGGCAATATCTACCTGTACGAAGTATTGCACAAGACCTTTATCGCCGTGGATGAACGGGGCTCCAAAGCTGGAGCTGTGACCAAGGTGGAAATGCGGGATGAGGCATATTTCGAGACCAAAATAGTGCGTCTGGACAGACCCTTTGTCTATGCCATCATCGATAATGCCACTAATTTACCGATTTTTATTGGCACAGTTGTCAACCTGGATTAAGACCGTCAGGAGGGGTACCTAGACTGCTCAATAACAGTTTCAATGAATCCAACCTGCAGGGCCGTCTTGCTGTTACGCGCTGGGGCAGCCCCATCACCAATTCACAGGAAAAGAGGTGGGCTATATGAAAGTCCAACACTTACGCTTTATCTCTCTGAGCTTAACCCTTCTCCTTGTGGCAGCAACCATGATTAATCTCTCAGGATGTGCAGTAAAGGTTCAGGCTGCCAACATGATGGAGGGTATAGCGCCCAATACTGTCAGTGGTCGGAAGGCTGATGCCAAATTCATCGGCAGCACTGCTGACTTCTCCCTGGAACTCTTTCAGCGCTCCCTTGATCCCGAAAACAACTCTCTGGTCTCTCCCCTCTCGGTACTGCTGGCCTTAGCCATGACGGCCAATGGTGCAGACACTGCCACCCTGGCCGAGATGGAGGCAGTGCTGGGCAGGGATATTCCCCTCACCGAACTCAATGAATATCTGTACACCTATGTAGATAGCCTGTCCAGTGCTAGTAAAGCCAAGTTCAGCATTGCCAACTCCATTTGGTTTCGGGACTGCCTCAGAGTGGAGCAGGAGTTTTTGCAGACCAATGCCGACTATTACGGTGCCGCAGCCTACAGGGCTGCCTTCGACCAGCAAACCTTGGCAGACATCAACAACTGGGTAAAGGACAATACCGATGGCATGATTGACAGCATTCTGGACGAAATTTCCGCCGAAGCTGTCATGTACTTAATCAATGCCATTGCCTTTGATGCCGAGTGGAAGGTCATTTATAACGAGCACAATATCCACCAAGGGGAATTTACCGGTGCCGATGGCAACAAACAGGATGCTGAGTTCATGCGCTCAGAAGAGTCCCAGTACATCCAGACTCCTCTGGCCACTGGCTTTATCAAGCCCTATGCCGACGATAAATACAGCTTCGTCGCCCTACTGCCTAATGAGGGAATCGACATCCAAGACTACCTCGCATCCCTTTCGGGAGAAAACTTCTTGCAGGCCCTCTCCGGTGTTGTGCATACCCCCGTGGCGGCAACCTTGCCCAAATTCACCTATGACTATTCTGTCACCCTGAGTGACTGCCTAAAGGCCCTGGGCATGCCCACCGCCTTTTCTGCCCGCCAAGCAGATTTCAATAAGATGAGTAAATCTCAGGGCCTCTACATCGGGGAAGTAATGCACAAGACCTTCATCTCGGTGGACGAAAAGGGCACCAAAGCAGGCGCGGTAACGGTAGTGGAAATGCGAGCTACAGCATTATATGAGACCAAGGAGGTCATCCTGGATCGGCCCTTTGTCTATGCCATCATCGATAATGCAACGAACTTGCCGATATTTATTGGCACAGTTATGAATATCCAATAGTATTAATGGATGGAGCTGTTGCGGAACGTTTGCTTCTATAACGTTAAGCGACAGCTTTTTTCGTACACCCTAGGAAAATAGTCTCTAGTTTTTGCAGGAATACTCGTTTTCATGCCGAAATAGTGTTAGGGATTTAACATTATCTATGATTACGTGCTCTTCAGGGGGGAAGACCAATGATTCTTGCTGTGGATATAGGCAATTCTAATATTGTCCTGGGGTGCCTCAACGAAAAGCAGGTACTTTTCGTTTCCCGTATTTCTACAGATCGCAAACAAACTTCTGATGAGTATGCCGTAGAAATAGGCTGCATATTATCTTTATATAATACTGACCCCAGTAAGATTTCCGGTGCCATTATTTCTTCCGTCGTCCCTCCCCTATCCCAGCCCATTTCGGCAGCAGTGAAGCTGCTTACGGGTATAAAACCCTTGCAGGTTGGGCCCGGAATAAAAACTGGCCTCAATATTCTCATCGACAACCCCGCCCAAGCGGGTAGCGACCTCATTGTTGGGGCCGTTGCGGCAATTGCAGATTATAGTAAACCTATACTGGTGATTGATTTGGGGACGGCCACCACAATTTCTGCCATCGATGCTAAGGCCAATTTTCTCGGGGGTGTCATAATGCCCGGCTTGACCATTTCCCTCAATGCCCTCACCAGTGGCACATCCCAACTTCCCAGCATAAGCCTGGACGCACCAACCAAGGCAATAGGCACCAATACAATCGACTCCATGCGCGCAGGTATCGTATTGGGCACTTGTTCAATGATTGACGGGATGATTGACCGTATAGCCCATGAGTTGGGAACCATGCCAACGGTGGTCGCCACCGGTGGAATTGCCTCGATTATAGTTGAGCACTGCCGCCATAAAGTCCATTACGATGAACATCTAATGCTCAAAGGCCTTTATATCCTATATACTATGAACCGGCATCACCACTGATTTCGCTCAAAAGCCGGTCCTTTAGTCGGCTTTTAGATATTGCGCTTCATCCCTTAGCGGAGAAGCAGCAGGAGGTAGATAATATGGAAAGTAGTAAAATCTTCGGTGGGAGCACTAAGACCATGGGGCGCCTGGCCCTCCTTTCGGCCATCGTCATTCTCATGAGCTTCACCCCTCTGGGCTATTTGCGGTTAACACCAGGCCTGGAAATTACCTTGATACCCATACCGGTCACTGTTGGGGCAATACTGATGGGACCCAAGGCCGGTGCATTCCTGGGCGCGGTATTTGGCCTGACAAGCTTTGCCCAGTGCTTTGGCTTTAGCCCCTTTGGCGCAGTTCTACTGAGCATCAACCCGGTCTATACCTTCATTCTGACCTTTATCCCCCGAATTTTGATGGGATATTTGACGGGCTGGAGTTTTGCATTGTACTCCCGGCTCTTTCCCTCCCGCACCATTGCCTGCGGCGCCGCAAGCCTCACTGGCCCAGTGCTGAACACAATCTTCTTTATGACCTTCCTCATTGCCTTCTTTGGAAGAACGGAATTTATCATGGAGTTTCGTGGTGCCGCCAGCATCCTGGGATTTGTTGTAGCCTTCGTCGGAATTAACGGAGTGGTAGAAGCAGCAGTCTGCTTAATTGCCGGAACGGCAATCACCCGCGCATTGCTGTCCAGATTTTATCCCAACAGTGCCATGCCAGCCTAAAAATAAAAAGATCTGGAAAAAATAATTTGCCTAACTAGACGCATAAGACGGCGCATAGCGCCGTCTTTATGTATTCCAAGGCCAGGACACCTGCCC
>DAIOXA010000156.1:0-4845 GCA_036758185.1 Bacillota bacterium | reverse complement strand
CATGATCGACATCCCGACCACGAGGCCGCCAGCACAATAGTCAGTAGAGCCTGCCACCTGGCAGGGCTGCACAAATATCCCGTAGCGGGGGAGCGCCACCGACCCCGGCGGATATTCTATTACTTCCTGGGCAGAAGTGGAGAGCCATCATTCCTGGTCAATGTCGACGAGTACTGGGAGGTCAAGCTGGCGGCAGTGCAGGCCCATGCCAGCCAGTTTGCCCCCCGGAACCAGGGCGCCCGGGCCACCTATCTCAACCGCGAGCAGTTCTTTACCGATTTTAGCCTGCGCTTTCGGGCCTGGGGCCGAGAAATTGGCTGCACCTATGCCGAGGCCTTGGTCAGTCCCAGCCCCTTGGCGGTGACGGATTTAGGCAAGGTATAAGGAGGGGGTACCTATGAAGATTGGCATTCTCTGCTATGCAACCTACGGCGGCAGCGGTGTTGTTGCTACAGAGTTGGGTCGGGCCATGGCCCACCGGGGCCATGAAGTCCACTTTATCAACCACATGCTACCTGTGCGCCTGGAAGGGGAATTTTCCAACGAAATATTCTTTCACCAGGTGACGGTGCCCAACTACCCCCTCTTTGCCTACCCCCCTTGGAGCATGGCCCTGACTGGTCGGGTGGTTCAGGTCATCAAAGAGCACGGCCTCGACGTACTCCACGCCCACTATGCCGTGCCCCATTCCCTGGTGGCCGTCCTGGCCCGGCAGATTGCCGGCCAAGTGGGAGTGGTGACCACTCTCCACGGCACCGACATCACCTTGGTGGGTAGCGAGCCGGATTTTCTGGAAGTGACCCGCTATGCCATTGAGAACAGCGATGCCGTCACCGCGGTATCCCAGGCCCTGGCCCAGGAGAGCAGGGAGCGCTTTGCCCTGAGTATTCCCGTACATACCGTGTACAACTTTGTCGACCTCGACCATTACCGGCGTCAGGTGGACAGCCCCCGGTCCCTTTATGCCAGGCCAGAACAGGCGGTCCTCATCCATATTTCCAACTTCCGCCACGTCAAGCCGGGTGTGCCGTCAGCGGCCTGCCGTCCTGCTCCTGGTGGGGGATGGCCCTCAGCGCTGCCCCGCTGCAGAACGGGCCCGGCAACTGGGGGTGGCAGAGGATGTCAAATTTCTGGGGCAGCATCAGGATATAGTGTCGTTGCTCTCGGCCAGCGATGTCCTGCTCCTCCCTTCGGAAAAGGAGAGCTTTGGCCTGGCAGCCTTGGAGGCCATGGCCTGTGGTGTGCCGGTGGTGGGTAGCAATGCTGGAGGACTGCCCGAGGTGGTGGGCGCCGGTGGCGGTCTCTTGGCGCCGGTGGGTGATGTGGCCAGTATGGCCGGGGCGGCGCTACAGATGCTAGAAGAGATTTCTCCCTGGCGTAGCGGCGCTAGGAAGGAAGCTCTACGCTTTGCCCAACCGCTATGGGTGGATAAGTATGATGAAATCTATCGGCAGGTGACGAAATGAGATTCATCCATACCTGCCTCTGCTTTATCTTGGATGAGCAGGACCGTTGCCTGATGTTGCGGCGGCAACGCCAGCCCCACCGGGGTCAGTGGAATGCCCCCGGCGGCAAGCTGAGGGAGGGAGAAACCCCGTACGTCGCCTGCTGCCGAGAGGTGCGGGAAGAGACGGGCCTTATCCTCCACCGAGTTGAAACCCTGGGTAGCATCGATTGTATCGAGAAGAGCGATGTCGACAACCCCTGGCGGCTACACCTCTTTGTCGGCCGTCATCCTCATGTCCCGGTACCAGCTGGTCCGGAGGGGGAGTTGGCCTGGTTGGAACTGGCCGCCCTCCTCCTGGGAGGGGAAGTGGTACACAATATCCCCCTCATCTTGCCCCTGTTGCTCCAGGGCATCGCCATCCGGGGGACATTTGAATATCGAGGAGATTTTCTGATAGCCTATAACATATCCTTAACTGAAGAGGGCCATAGTGGCCTGAAAATTTAGGTTGCGGGGGTGCTATTGTGTCAAGAGGGCAATTCTTACTTGGGGCAGATGAACTGCGGTGGATTTGTGACCCCGCTCAATTTCCCTTTGAGACGACGGCGGAACTGGAAGAACTAAAGGGGATAGTGGGGCAATCCCGAGCTGTGGGCGCCATGGATTTTGGTCTGGGGATCAGGTCTCCCGGCTACAACATCTTCCTCGTGGGGCAGCCCGGCACCGGCCGCACCACCTATGCCAAGGGGGCAGTTCGGGACAAGGCTGCCCAGCAACCCGTCCCCCCCGACTGGTGCTATGTGTACAATTTCAGCAATCCCAATCAGCCCAAGGCCCTGGTGCTTCCCGGGGGGCAGGGACGGGTTTTCTGCCGGGACATCGAAGACTTGGAGGCGGCCTTGGGGGAGGACATTCCCAAGGCCTTTGATGGCGAGGAATATGAGCGGCAAAAGGCCCGAATTATCCAGGATTTTCAACAGGTCCGCACCGGCCTACTGGAGGAGCTGACGGAATTAGCAAAAGAGCGGGGCTTTTCCCTCAAGACAACCAACTCGGGATTCCTCACCGTTCCCATCGTCGATGGCCGGGAGGTGGCCCAGGACAATTACACCGAATTAGAGGCCCCGGTGCAGCGGGATATAGAAAAGCGTTCCCAGGACCTGCGGGTGGCGGCGGCGGAAATAATGCGCCGTATTACTAAGGCCGAGCGCAGGCTACGGGAGAGAATTCGGGAGCTGGACCATAGCATCGGCCTTTCGGCGGTGGGCCATCTCATCGATGAGCTGCGCCAGAAGTATAAAGACCACACCCAGGTAAGCGAATACTTGGCAGCCTATAAGGACGATGTTCTGGAGCATTTGGATGACTTTAAAACCCAGGAAGGGGAAGAACAACTGCCCGTCCTGCTCTTGGCTACCCGTCGTCGGGACACCCATAGGTACAAAGTCAACCTGCTGGTGGACAATAGCTGCGGTGAGGGGGCGCCGGTAATCTATGAGACCAACCCCACCTGGTACAATTTATTGGGTAGGGTTGAGTACCAAAATGAGCTGGGCAGCCTCAGCACCAACTTTACCAAGATTCGCGCCGGGGCATTTCACCGGGCCAATGGCGGTTACCTCATCCTCCATGCCATGGACTTATTGGCCAATTCCCTTGCTTGGCAGGCTCTGAAGCGGGTCATGAAGACCCGGGAAATTCAGGTGGAGAGCCTGGCGGACCAATATTCCAGCCTTGCCATGTCCACCCTGCGGCCGGAGCCGGTGCCTCTGACCACCAAGGTGGTGCTCATAGGTAATCCCAGCCTCTATCAGCTGCTGTACAATTACGATGAGGACTTTAAAAAGCTCTTTAAGGTCAAGGTGGATTTCAGCGATGATATGGAGCGCAGTCCAGCATCAGAATTGCAGGTGGCCAGATTCGTTGCTTTACAGGCAGGGCGGGAAGGGCTGCGCCATTTCCAGCGGGACGCCGTGGCCCGGGTGGTGGAGTATAGCTCCCGCTTGGTCGACAGTCAACGCCGTCTCAGCACCAATTTTAATGAATTGGGCGAGCTGCTTTACGAGGCCGATGCCTGGGCTATTTCTGACGATGCCGACACCGTAGAGCGGCGCCATGTCAACAAGGCCATCACCGAGAAAATCCACCGTTCCAACCGCTGGCAGGAATACCGGGAGCGCATGCTCTCTGAAGGCAAGCTGCTGGTCTCCACCCAGGGCGAAGCGGTGGGCCAGATTAACGGCCTCTCGGTCCTCAGCACCGGCGACTATCAGTTCGGTGTGCCGGTGCGCATCACCGCCAACACCTTTGCCGGCCGGGGCGGCATCATCAATATCGAGCGGGAAATCCAGCTCAGCGGCCGCATCCACAGCAAGGGAGTGCTGACCCTTTCCGGCTACTTGGGACAGCACTTCGCCCAGCGTCGGCCCCTGGCCCTTTCCGCCAGCATTACCTTTGAACAGCTCTACGGCGGGGTCGAGGGGGACAGCGCCTCGGGGGCAGAACTCTTTGCCCTCCTCTCCAGCCTTGCCGATGTTCCCTTGGCTCAGGGCATCGCCGTGACAGGCTCCGTCAACCAAAAGGGAGAAATCCAGCCCGTCGGTGGCATCAATGAAAAAATCGAGGGCTGGTATGAGACCTGTGCCCTTCAGGGCTTGACGGGGACCCAGGGCGTCATTATTCCCCGGCGCAATGTCGCCGACCTCATGCTGGATGACGAAGTTCTGGAGGCCGCCCTTCAGGGACGTTTCCACGTCTACGCCATGGATAGCGTTTCCCAGGGCCTGGAAATCCTCACCGGCATGGCCGTCGGCGAGGTGGACAATCGCGGTGAGTACCCTGCCAACACTATTTTCGGTTGCGTCCAGACGAAATTGGATGCCTTTGGCAAAGAGCAACTGAAAAGTTCCCGGGATAGTGAATAATAGTTTGGCGCCGGGGGAAACTGAAAATGGTTAATGACATCTTCTCATTAGCCCCCTGTGCTGACCCCGGGCGGTAAAAGGCCGCTGCCCGGGGTTTATTTTTTGTTTAGAAGCAGCTCGCTATTGCTTTGGACTAGACGGTTAACGTATAATTTGATTGAGTAGCCTCCCACTTCTATTAATAGTCGCTCTGGACTTCTTTCATTAGTAAAGGTAAAAGCCAAAATAATACTATGCAAACACTTGTTCTTATAATATTATATATAATAATATTATTATCGGGGTGGTGAGAGGATGAGCGGGGATATGCGTGCTGTTAGTCTATTTTCTGGTGCCGGTGGCATGGATGCGGGGTTTCAACAAGCAGGGGTAAAAGTTGTTTGGGCTAATGAAATAGACAAGGACGCTGCCGATACCTATTTACATAATAATCCGGAAACTACTCTTTACGTAGGCGATATAAAGGATGCAGTT
>DAIOXA010000155.1:0-4853 GCA_036758185.1 Bacillota bacterium | reverse complement strand
GGGCAAAAGCGGTCGGGGAACAAGCCTGTTTCATCTATTTCCAGACTATGTCAACTTCCTATGACCGCACAGTTGGATCTCCACATCTACCCTCGGGGTTTACCCTCCCATGTCACACTGGGTCTATGCCCTCAAATTCCTTCGTTCTACCTCTCAAGGGGTGGAGGCCGATTCTTGCTCCCTTACTGGGTCGTTGCCCTTATGGAATAGTTCCTTCGGCTTCTCCGGTGCTTCGATTGTCATTGTCTAACCTTGAATACGCGAGATTACAGTGTGATGCTCATAAGCTTTGAGTTATTTAAGCAGCTCTTTGTAACTGGGCTATACGCACTGGTCCTAGTACAGCGACTGGGTCATATTCCTTCTGCTGGGTCCCTAGTGTATAGAGGATGCGGACCAGCTTTCCACATAGGGCAATAAGCGATTGTTTTTTCTTCAAGGGATTGTCACTGCGGGTTGTAAAATGCTTGTGTAGTTCTTTAAACTCGGCGTTCGTTGCCACCAGGGGTAACATAGCGCGGAACAGCAGACACCTTAGACGAGAACGCCCCCGCTTGCTGATCCCGGTCCTGCCTTTTCGCTTTCCTGAGCTGTTCTCGGTGAGATTAAGTCCCGCTAAGCGGATAATTTGCTGACCATGGTCGTACTTTTCCAAATCACCTACCTCCGCCAGGAAGCCGGCGATGGTCAGAACACCAATCCCGGGGATGCTGAGCATTTCTTGGGTTCCAGGAATGTGTTCAAGGATTTGCATGGCCTTTGCCATAATTTGTTCTTCCTGCTTGGAATATAGTTCATACTGCTCTAATAACACGGCAAGCTCGAACCTGGCGGCTTCCAGCCCCTCTGTGAGGCCAATGGAGACTGTTGCAGCAGCGTATAGACTCTCAGCCCGCTTGATGCCCACTCCCTGCTTAATTTCGGTCTTCCAATGCGCGAGAACGCCCCTGGCACCAATAGAGATGACATCTTCTGGGGTTGGGAACTGCTTCATAGCCATTAGGGAGGCTTTCCCCTCCCAGCTCTTAAAAACTGAGGGATACTCTGGGAAGTAGCGGTCAAACCAACCTGTCACCCGAGCTTTCACTTGAGTCAAATTTACCATAACCTTTTCCCGCAAATTCATCAGTGTGCGTAGGTCTGCATATTCCTTGGTTGGCAAGTTGGGCTCTGTGTATTTCCCGTTGCGGACGAGATCGGCAATTACCTTGGCATCTTTGTAGTCACTTTTGGTTTGTGAGTTGTCTTCAATATCCTTAGTCTTATTGACGTGATGAGGATTAACGCCAACAACCTTAATGTCCTTACCCTTCAAAAATGCTGCTAGCGGAAACCAGTAGTGTCCGGTAGGCTCAATGCCGAGCACAACATCTGTTTTCTGGTGCTCTTGGCCCAGCTTCTCCATCCACAATGCCAATTTCATTAGGCCTTCTTGGTCATTATGAAACACGCACTCTTTACCAAGCTCAATGCCGCGATAGTCTATAGCGCGAGCTACGTGGGTCTTCTTTGCAATGTCAGCTCCAACAACTAGGGTATTTTCGGTAATTCGATTAATACGTTGATTCTGTTTCTGATTTCTTTTATACTTATTCATGTGAGCGCCTCTCTTCATTCTGGATTAGTTCTTCCTGAACCTATTCCAGTATACAAGAGGTGCTCACTTTGCTCAAAGCCTAAATAACTTTATTACAGGAATGGCTCCCTATTTCTTACAATCGATTCTGCGTCTAGTACTATACTATAGAATGACAATTATTTCAATATAATTTAACACCCGAAAAGAAAGTAGGTCCTAATAAATTAATATCTAATAAGCTCATATTCTTAACCATTTGCTTTGGGATTCTGATTGCACAAAAAGCGCTGATGGGCCGGAGGTTAGAAATCGGATTTTCGGGATGTACCCGATTTCCAATTTCCGACTTCCGGCCCCCTATAACTAAATTAACTTCATCTCCCAGCCCACTTTGCCAAATACCTCCAGGGCAAAGTCCAGGTCTTTCTGACTGTGGGCGGCGGAGAGCATGACCCGGATTCTCGCTTTGCCATGGGCCACCAAGGGGAATCCGATGGTGGTGGCAAATATCCCTTCTTCGAATAAACGCTTGCTGAATTCTGAAGAATCCCGGGCGTCGCCAATCATCACCGGGGTGATGGGAGTTTCGGTGACGCCGGTGTCAAACCCAAGCTTCGCTAGACCGGCTTTAAAGATCCGGGCATTTTCCCAGAGTTTTTCCACCAATTCGCCGCTCTTTCGCAGAATGCGCACTGCCTCCAGGGTGGCGGCGGTATCAGGTACCGTCAGAGCAGAGCTAAAGGTAAAGGGCCGAGCCTTTTGCTTAATGTACTCGATGACTTCTGCGCTGCCGGCGATGCACCCGCCCATGACCCCCAGGGCCTTGGAAAAGGTGCCCACCTCTACGTCAACTTGCCCGTGAAGGCCAAAGTGATCGACAATGCCCCGGCCCGACCGGCCCAGGACACCTTCGCCATGGGCGTCGTCCACCAGGGTCATTGCCCCGTACTTCTTGGCCAACTTGACCATTTCCGGCAAGGGGGCGATGTCGCCGTCCATGCTAAAGACGCCGTCGGAAATCACCAGCACTCTACCCTCCAGATCCTCCTGCAGGACCTTTTCCAGACCGGCCATGTCGTTGTGGGGATAAACCCTTGTCTTGGCCCGGCTGAGGCGGGCTGCATCGATGATGCTGGCGTGGTTGAGCTCATCGCTGACTATTGTATCGCCCTTACCCACCAGGGCGGGAATTGCACAGAGGTTGGCGCTAAAGCCGGACTGAACCTCCTCGATAATCCGGTTCAGTTCCTTCATCACGGCGCGGGACACGTTGACGGTGTTGGCGTTGCTTTGCTTCTGGATGGTCATGGTGCCGGCGATGGTGCGCACGGCGCCGGGTCCAACGCCGTACTTATCGATGGCTTCCTTGGCCGCTTGTCGGATTCTCTCATCGGCGGCAAACCCCAAGTAGTTATTAGAACAGAAGTTTAGTACTTTGCGGCCGCCAATCTGCACCCAGGCGCCCTGGGCGCTCTCCAGGGTGCGGATATTTTTGTACAATCCCTTTTCCTTCAGTTCTGCCAGTTCCGGTTGGATAAATGCCAGAGGATTCTCCATAATATCTCCCTTCCTGTTTACGGATATAGTATTATTTTGCCGCTATTGCCGCTGATGGCCAGGGCAAAGGCCTCTTCAAACTCTTCAAACTTAAAGCGGTGGGTAATCAGAGGGGTCAGATCCAGTCCAGCCCGGAGCAGGGCCTGCATTTGGTACCATGTTTCATACATCCGGCGCCCATTGATGCCATAAACCGTTGCACCCTTAAAGATAATTCCGTCGGCCAAATCCACCTCTACAGGCTTAGAGGGCAATCCCAAGAGGGCAGCCCAACCTCCCTTGCGCAGGACTCGGAAGCCGTCATTGATGGAAGATGCCGCGCCGGCCATTTCCAGCAGCACATCCACCCCCAGGCCATCGGTTTCCTGGAGGACCTGGGCCACCATATCGTCCCGTCCCACCTTGTACACCTTGTCAGCCCCCAAGGTAAGGGCCAGGTCCAGGCGGTAATCGTTGAGGTCGCTGGCAAGAATAAGGGAAGCCCCAGCCTTTTTGGCAATGGCCATCGAGGCCAGGCCAATGGGGCCACAACCGGTTACCAGCACCGTCCTGCCGACAATGGTGTCCACCAAAGTGGTGTGAACGGCATTGCCGAAGGGATCGTGGATGGCGGCAACTTCCGTGGGGATCTCTGGATCCAGCACCCAGATATTGCTCCGGGGCGCCCGCACATACTCGGCAAAGCAGCCGTTGGTATCCACCCCGATTATCTCGACATCCTGACAGATATGACCCTGCCCGGTGCGACAGAAATAGCACTTTTTGCAGACAAAGTGACCTTCGGCGCTAACCCGGGTACCCAGGGCAAGGTCTTCCACACCTTCTCCCAGGGCGACAACTTCGCCGCAAAACTCGTGGCCGAAGACCAAGGGCGGCTTTATCCGCCCTGCGGCCCAGGGGTTCCATTCGTAGATGTGCACATCGGTGCCACAGATGGCCGCAGCGGTGACTTTTACCAGCACCTCCCCCCGCCCAGGCTTAGGGATGGGAACCTGCTCCAGTCGTGCCCCCATCTCCGGGGCGTGTTTGACCAGAGCCTTCATAGTATCTACCAAGGCTACCACTCCTCAGAATAGATTCTACCCTAATTATTATTGACCCACTTTAAGAAATACGACATAGCAGCGCGAATTCCTTCACAAAACGGAAGCAAGAGGTCAGATGCCGGAAGTCGGATTCAGCTAGAGGGCATAATGACTAAACCTCATAGGTAGCAGTAACCCACTCATGTGACTCTAATTCCGACTTTTGGTTTCTGATTTCCAACTTCCAAATTGACCTCTGACCTCTAAATTGGCTTCCGGCTTCTAAGCTTGTTGCCAGCTTCAACTATTTTTTCAAAAGTTAGGCCATATTTTTCCATCAGTTCGCCGGGCTTGCCCGACTCGCCGAAGGTGTCCCGGACGCCGATGCGCACCAGGGGAGTGGGATGTTCTTCACCCAGCACCTCGGCGATGGCCCCGCCCAGCCCGCCGATGATGCTGTGCTCCTCGGCAGTTATCACTGCCCCGCAGCGCCGGGCAAACTTGACCACAGTTTCGGTGTCCAGGGGCTTGATGGTGTTGACGTTGACCACCGCCGTGCTTATTCCCTGGTCCATGAGTTCGGCAGCAGCGGCCAGGGCCTGATGCACCATGTAGCCGCAAGCAAAGATGACCAGGTCGTCGCCGTCCCGGAGCACCGGCGCTTTGCCAGGCTGGAATTCATAGTCCTCTCC
>DAIOXA010000154.1:2942-4929 GCA_036758185.1 Bacillota bacterium | reverse complement strand
ATATGCAATCTGGCGATGGCAACCTGGGTCGTGCCGATGTCTACCCGTCCAGCCTGGGCCAGGGGTTGGCTATGCTGGGTTATTTGGTAGCCCTTGGGCAAGTCGGGATAGAAGTAGTGTTTGCGGGCAAACATGCTGGTCGAATTTATGCGACAACCCAGGGCCAGGGCCGCCCGCAGGGCTTGGTCTACCGCCTCTTTATTTAGCACCGGCAACGCTCCCGGCAGCCCCAGGCAGACAGGGCAGACCTGGGAATTGGGCGGCGCGCCAAACTTAGTTGAACATCGGCAAAAGAGCTTGGTCCGAGTCAGTAGCTCGACATGGACCTCTAAACCGATAACCACGGAATGCTGCATCTAATTCACCCCCTGGGGCCAGCGCAAGTGCCAGTCGCTTATCCGCTGCCAAGTGTAGCCCACCCGGATAAGCAAGTCCTCTCGGAAGCGGGGTGCCATTAACTGCATACCTATGGGTAGGCCATTACTCAATCCGCAGGGTACCGATACCGCCGGCAGGCCTGCCAGGTTTGCCGGGATTGTATAAATATCATTATAGTAGACTTTCAGCGGATCCTGGTCTTCCTTGAGGGCGAAGGCGGCGGAGGGGGTGGTGGGCAGTAGCAGGACATCACAATCTTCAAATAGGTTCTCCAGATGCCTAGCAATGAGCTGCCCCAGCCCACGCCCCCGCTCATAACATTCGGAACAGTTATCCTTGCCCAGGGCAAAGGCCCCCAGCATCAGTCGTCGGCGCACAGTATTACCAAACTGGCGGCTGGCGGCATACATCTCATCCAAGGTCTGCCCTTCTCCCCTAACCCCAAACTTCACACCATCAATGCGGGCCAGGTTGGAATAAGCCTCAGCAGTGGCAGTCAACATGTAGGCCGTTAGCACTTCATCCTCATAGGGCATGGAAACCCAGTCTAGCTCGGCGCCGGCTTGCTCCAGTTCCCGGGCAGCCCTTTCCACAGCGCTGCTGATGGCAGTGTCGGGGCATTTGCAGAAGTTTTCCCGGAGCAGGCCGATGCGCACCCCTCGCACATCTTCCACCAAGGAAGCAGCAAAGTCTGGAACCCTTTGCGGTGAAGAAGTCGCATCCCCCGGGTCATGGCCGCAGATGGCCTGAAGCACCAAAGCACAATCTGCAATAGAGCGAGCAATGGGTCCGATTTGGTCTAAGGAAGAAGCAAGGGGCACCAGGCCCCGCCGGGAAACCCGGCCATAGGTAGGCTTAAAGCCCGTGACTCCACAAAAGGCTGCGGGTTGGCGGATGGAGCCACCGGTATCTGACCCCAGACTGAAGGGAGCGCAGCCCGCCGCCACCAGGGCGGCGGAGCCGCCGCTGGATCCACCGGGAACCAACTGCAAATTCCAGGGGTTGGCGACGGGGCCAAAGGCCGAGGTCTTGTTAGCAGTGCCCATGGCAAACTCATCCAAATTTGCCTTGCCCAACATGGGGCTTAAGGCTAGCTTATCTACAACAGCAGCATCAAAGGGAGAAATATAGCCCTTCAGCAACCGGGAGGCAGAGGTGGTGGGAATCCCCCGGGTGGCAATATTGTCCTTAATGGCCATAGGTACTCCCGCCAAGGGTTCCAACCTCCCCTGAGGCCGCAACGCATCCACTCGGTGCGCCGTTTCTATAGCCAGACCTTCAGTTATGGTTATATAAGCGTTTAAATCTTTTTGCATATTTTTGCTGCGCTCCAGGTAGTACCGGGTCAGCTCGGCACTGCTCAGGGCCTGAGTTTCCAGCAGTTTCGTCAACTGGATGAGGGAGTTGGTATGTAGCTCAGTCATTGCTCAGCACCCGGGGAACCCTGATAAACCCCTGCTCTGAATCCGGCGCCAGGGCCAGCACCTCTTGCTGCTGCAATGCTGGACAGTTACTGGCAGAGGGCGTTTCTATCGATGTCCTTAAGGGAATGACAGCCTCAATCGCTTTTTCTCTCTGGATGGGCACATCTCCAGCATGGTCTAATAGG
>DAIOXA010000154.1:1703-2932 GCA_036758185.1 Bacillota bacterium | reverse complement strand
TCGTCTTCCCTAAGGTTCAGCTTGGCCTGGGTTGCTATTTTTTTTACCGTTTCTTCACTAATCCACATAAAATCCGCCTCCCAACAGGGATATTATACCAATTCATGTTTTTTCCTTCCAGGCCTTGTCAAGGGGAATGGATAGTGATAATATGAACATGAACTTAATATCGAGTCTACCTTCAGGGCGGGGTGAAATTCCCCACCGGCGGTGAGAGCCCGCGAACCCCTTATGGGGTTGACCCGGTGAAAATCCGGGGCCGACAGTAACAGTCTGGATGGGAGAAGGGACTTTTTGCAGGCCTCTATTTGGCTTGTGCCCTCCTCCTGAAGATTGTCTTTCAGGAAATTTTATTTTAGGAGGTTATTATGTAATGCAGTCAAGGTCAACAGCGTATATCGTTAAGGTAGGTTTATTGTCCGCCATTGCTCTGCTCCTCATGTACTTGGAATTTCCCATTCCCTTTTTGTTCCCCGGCTTTCTCCAAATGGACTTCAGTGATATCCCAGCCCTGGTGGGGGGATTTGCCCTGGGACCCATTGCCGGGGTATTCATTGGATTGATCAAGAACCTCTTTCACATTATGACAAAGTCTGATACTGCCTGGGTTGGACCCACGGCCAACTTCTTAACCGGCGCCGCCTTAGTCGTCCCCGCCTCAATTATCTACCGCTATATCCATACCAAAAAGGGCGCCCTCATCGGCCTACTGGTGGGAACATTGTCGATGACGGTGATCATGGCCTTTGCCAACTACTATATCTTCTTACCCCTGTATGAAACGATACTGGGCTTTCCCAAGGAGGCCATCGTCGGCATGGGCACCGAGGTCAACTCGCGCATCACCGACCTGAAGACCCTGATTATCTACGGGACAGCTCCCTTTAACTTCATGAAGGGTATTGCCGTCTCAATATTAACCCTGGCTCTGTACAAACACATCTCGCGACTGTTTAAGCGCATTTAACAAAAGGCCGGCTCTGCCGGCCTTTATTCATTTTCTAGAGACAACGAGACATAAGCCGGTAAGCAGCAGCACTGCCAATAGGTAACTGGCAGCCAGCATCCCCAGGGTCATGGGCAAGAGACTCAGCAGGGGAAAGGGTAGAAAGGCGCGGAACACCAGAGCGGCAGTCAGCAGACCGATAAGTACTGCCACAGCGCCTCCAGCCCAGAGTTTCACACCCCAGCTCAGGGCTGCGCACCTCCCCCTTATTGTCAGCAAACCC
>DAIOXA010000154.1:0-1693 GCA_036758185.1 Bacillota bacterium | reverse complement strand
AATGAGTAGCCAGGGCAATAAGATATTGCCCGGAAAATCATCGGGGAGGGTCGGCTCATCCTCTGCCACTGTATGGGCCTTAACAAAGGGGGTGGCGGTGACAAAGCCGCTACCTACACCTGCCAGCACGGAAAATACCAGGACCAGGGTCAGGGAGTGGGATAGATTACGCGCCAAGCTCAACAGCTCCCTCACATTGTTGAGCTTAGTATGCCTCTGGGTCCAACAGATAACTATTCCGCCCAGTTCCGGGAACGCTCCACAGCCTTCTTCCAGCCGGCATAGAGAGTTGCCCGGGCATCTGCCGACATGGCTGCCTCAAATCGGTGCTCCACCTGCCAATTGGCTGCAATTTCCTCCTTGTCTTGCCAAAAGCCCACGGCCAAGCCAGCCAAGTAGGCAGCGCCCAGGGCGGTGGTCTCGATGACCTGGGGCCTTTCCACCGGCACCGCAAGGATGTCGGCCTGGAACTGCATGAGAAAGTTGTTGGCCACGGCGCCGCCATCCACCTTCAGCAGCTTTAGCCTGATACCGGCATCTTCCTGCATTGCTTCCAGGACATCCCGGGCCTGAAAGGCTATTGATTAGGGTGGCACGAATGATGTGTTCGGCTTTGGCCCCTCGGGCCAGGCCCAGGATGGCCCCCCGGGCATACATATCCCAATAGGGCGCCCCGAGGCCAACAAAGGCCGGGACGACGTAAACGCCATTGCTGTCGGGCACCTTGCCCGCCATGTATTCAGTATCCTCAGCATCGCGAATCAGCTTTAGCTCATCCCGCAACCACTGAACGGCAGCTCCCGCCACGAAGATGCTGCCCTCCAGGGCATACTCCACCTTGCCAGCCAATCCCCAGGCGATGGTGGTCAGTAGCCCTCTATGGGAGGGAACCATCCTCTCCCCGGTATTCATCAGCATAAAGCAGCCAGTGCCATAGGTGTTCTTTGCCAATCCTGGAGACCAGCAAGCATGGCCGAAAAGGGCGGCCTGCTGATCCCCAGCGGCCCCGGCAATGGGTATTTGGGCACTGCCAAAGGTGTCGGGGGCAGTATGGCCGTAGACTTCACTTGAAGGCCGGACCTCCGGCAACATACTTGGGGGAATGCCCAAGTGCTTTAGAATCCTTTCATCCCACTGCAAATCGACGATGTCAAAGAGCATGGTCCTGGAGGCGTTGGAATAATCGGTGACATGAACCTTGCCCTTGGTCAGGTTCCAGATCAGCCAAGTATCGATGGTGCCAAAGAGGAGGTCGCCGGCTTCAGCCCGGACCCTGGCCCCCTCCACATTGTCCAGAATCCATTTGACCTTGGTCCCGGAAAAATAGGCGTCCACCACCAGGCCGGTACTCTGGCGAATGTAATCCGCCATTCCCGGTGCGGCTTTTAGGTCATCGCAAATTGCCGCCGTGCGTCGACATTGCCAGACGATGGCGTTGGCTACCGGCCTACCGGTGTGGCGGTCCCAGACCACCGTGGTCTCCCTTTGGTTGGTTATGCCGATGGCGGCAATTTCTCGAGAAGAAATCCCCGCCCTCTCTATTGCCTCCCGGGCCACGCCGCTCTGGGTCGCCCAGATTTCCATGGCATCGTGCTCCACCCAACCTGCCTTGGGATAGAACTGGGTAAACTCCTTCTGAGCCTTGGCAACAATGTTCCCCTCTTGGTCAAAAAGGATTGCCCGAGAACTGGTT
>DAIOXA010000153.1:4652-4938 GCA_036758185.1 Bacillota bacterium | reverse complement strand
TTAGTGAGTACGTGGCTCAGATCCCCTCTCCCCAAGGGGAAAGGGCGATAGAAAAAAAAGACACCCGGGGCAAGCGGGAGAAGACCAAGCTCAGCTACAAGGAGCAAAGGGAATATGAGGAGTTAAAGCAGGACATCGATACTCTCCAGCAGCAACTGGACCTGCTCCAGCAGCAGCAGGCCCAGGCCGGTGCCGACTACGTCCGCCTGGCAGAATTGCATACTCTGGCCCAGGAGACTGAAGAGGGGCTGGAGGCCAAGATGGAACGCTGGCTGGAGCTCCAGGA
>DAIOXA010000153.1:0-4642 GCA_036758185.1 Bacillota bacterium | reverse complement strand
TAAGGAGCAACTGGAAAGCTAGACCCCGCAAGGGGTCTTAATCTTTTTCTGTTGACCACAAGCCAGTCATTGTAATAAGATAATATAGAAGAAAGTTCTGCAAATCTCCAGAGGTGCGGGCATGGGTGCCTTGGTCTGGGGATTAGAATATACCTCAGCCGAAAAAGTGGAGGTGTGGAAAATGTTGACTAAGCCCTTGGCCTTGTTGCTTACCGTCATCATGCTGATCTCCCTGGTCCTTGTCCCCGGCTGCACCCCGGAGGAACCGGTAGCCCCCCCTGAGAAGGAGGAGCCCTTGACTCCAGAACCAGGCCCCGGAGACAAAAAGCCCGAGCCACCGGACCCAGTACCGGGGAATGAAGAACCCGTTGACCCAAAGGAACCGGAGATTCCACTAATAACCCCATGGCAGGAGGCCATGGATACGACGGAAATGCGCACCCTACAGCTGGAGCCTACAGCGAATAGCGTCAGCATTAACCGCCAGTACATCACCTATTATATCCCTGCTCAGGTCGATGTTTTGCGCCTAATGGATATATTCGGTGCTACTTATCCCCTGCCCACTGGCGATGCAGTCTTGGCCTCCATGGAGGGTGCCTCCTGGTGGGGCAGTCAGCTTTACTATCTGTCCCGGGGGATGTATGACGAATCTGGCAAGACAACCCTCTTTGCCTATGACCCCACCACCCATAGCGCCCAAGAACACCCCCTCAATTTCCCCGAGTCCTTTAGCCCCCAGCACTTTTATTTGGGCTGGAATTACGAGAGTGGGGCTGTCGAGGTAACATTGGTGGGCGAGACCGGAAGCTATATTTACGACTGTACGACCAGCCATATGCAAAAGGTGGCAGACTTTTCTCTGGACCAAAAAGTCCTGGAGTCAGCTAGTTGGCATACCCGGGAACCCTTGCTGACATATTCTGAGGAAAACAAACTAATAACTATTGATGTCCTCACCGGCGAGAGCACCGTTCTCTATGAGGCCTCACAAGAGATAGAAGAGTTTAGTTGGAGCGACTGGGGCGATGTTGCCCTCCTCGTTGGCGATAGGATAGAGGTAGTGCTAGGAGATGGCAGGCATCTATACAGCATCGTTGTTGCCCACGGTGCCCACGCCCTGGGCTGGGTCCCCCTGCTGGAGATGGTCTGTTACCTGGTCCCTGCCCCAGGAGATGCCTTGAAAAATTTTGTTATGGTGGATTGGGTCAAGAGACGGAGTTATACCTATGAGGGCTGCAGCGGCTACCTCTGCACCGATGTAAATAAGCTGTGGACCTATGGTGAGGCCCCGGAGGGGGATGCCACCACCTTGGTCCTCAGCAATGTCCACTGGGATCCCAATGAAAATAGGGAAATGCAAATACCAGAATCCTGCCTGGACAATCCCAAACTGCCTGTTACCCATGCCCAAGGGGATTGGGTGAAGATCGCCCAAGACTTATTTGTCATGTGTATGGAAAGCCTGCAAGGCCAGGACACCCCGGAAGGGATTACAGATTACACCCTGCACAGAGTTATGTTTAGCGGGGAAGAGTTGTGGGGCTACCTGGTGTATGCCGAATACTCGGTGCAAAGCGACGGCGACTACTATGAAGCCGGCAATGGTGAAATTGGCGATGACGGCTGGGTCAACAACAAGGTGGCATTTATCCCGATATACCGGGATCAGGACCACTTTATCATAGCAAGTCAATGGTCGACATCTCCATAAAAATAGATACCCGTCCTTTGACGGGTATCTATTTGGCGCGGTTGTATTTTCTGTTGAACTTTTCAACCCGACCGGCGGCATCGACGATCTTCTGCACACCGGTGAAGAAGGGATGGCAGTTGGAGCAAATGTCCACCCGGATGTTCTCCTTGGTGGAGCCGGTATCGAATTCAGCGCCGCAGGCACAAGTGGCTTTTACATTATAGTACTTGGGATGAATATCCTTTTTCATCTTAAGACCTCCCTCCAAAGAGTTGCTGACAGGACTCACCAAACTATTTTTACAAATTTTTTAGTCCTTGTCAAGGGGGCAGTTGTAACACTGTTACATTTTGGGTGTGGCATCATTCTTGCAGGAAAAAAGTTCTTCGATGCCGAATACTATTATAGCATGAATAGAGGAGGTGCGGCAATGAGGATGGAGTATAACCTGGAATTGCGTCAGACCCAAAAGCTACTGATGACCCCACAGCTACGGCAGGCCATTACTTTGCTGCAGCTACCTGTTCTGGAACTGGCGGAGTACCTGGACCAACAGTATTTGGAAAACCCCATGCTGGAGCTGGAAGACAGCAGCGATCCCTCATCAGAAGAAGAACCTGTCGAAGAAGAGAAGGCCTTTGACATCGACTGGGAACAGTACTTCCAGGACCGGGGCGATGTCGGCGAACCCATAAATAGAGAGGCAAATAAGCGGGCAACCTTTGAGCAATTTACTGCCAATGCCACTTCCCTACAGCAGCGCCTGGCGCTGCAGCTCAGCATGCTCACTCTGCCCCGGGGCGTGGCAAGTATCGCCAGATATTTAATTAATAACCTTGATGACAATGGCTACCTCAGCCAACCCTGTATTGAGATTGCCGCCCACCTACACGTGACGGAAGAAGAAGTGCTGATAGCCCTTAGTGTGGTGCAAAGTCTCGACCCTGCCGGGATTGGCGCCCGGGATTTGCGAGAGTGTCTGTTGCTGCAGTTGAAAAACCTGGATAATGTCCCGCCCCATGTCTGGGAGATAGTGTGCCACCACCTCGACCTGGTGGCCAAGGGCAGGATTCCGATGTTGGCAGAAAAGCTTCATGTCGAAAACGCCGATATTCAGCGGGCGGTAGATTATATCCGCAGCCTTGAGCCAAAACCTGGACAAAGTGTGGGGGAAGAGGCGCAGCCTGCTTACATCTTCCCCGATATTACCGTCATGGATGTAGCCGGAGAATGGATCGTCATGGTCAATGACAGCTATCCCTTTCGGCTCCAGGTCAGCTCTAAGTACCACCGCCTCCTCAAGACTGTAGAAACCGATGAAACCAGGAAATTTCTCCAGGACAAGTTCAACTCGGCCCTTTGGTTGCTAAAATCCCTGGAGCAGCGCAGGTCTACCCTACACCGTATAACGGAATTCATCCTTGATTACCAGCAGCCCTTTTTTAAACAGGGGGTTAAGCACTTGCGCCCTTTGCGTCTCAAGGATGTCGCCGAAGACCTTGGTGTGCATGAATCCACAGTGAGCAGGGCCGTAAACGGCAAATATGTCCAGACCCCACGGGGATTATTTGAGCTAAAGTACTTCTTCTCGGTGAATTTGGAGACCGACGACGGCGACGGCGCCTCCAGCACCGGGGTAAAGAAGGTCCTGGAAGAGTTGGTGCATGGAGAAGACTGCAAACTCCCCCTTACCGACCAGCAATTGTCCCAATGCCTCCAAGAGCGGGGCGTAAAGATCTCCCGGCGCACCGTGGCCAAGTACAGGGAAGAACTGAACATCCCCCCCTCCACCCTGCGCAAGCGCTGGGCGTGAGACCTGCGCCATCAGGGACGCGTACGCTGGCGCAAAACAGAACACTTAAGGGGCCACCGTGGGTCCAATAGAAGGTCAAGCGGTGAACGCCCCTTTTTTGATTAGCGAGGTGGCCATATGATCAGCATCGAAGAATACAAGGCAAACCCCTGTCGGGTGTCCTCAATTCCCTCCTGGAAAATGAATGCTATTAAGACTCCCAGGACTATTGTCGTTGTCAACCATGAAGAGTTCATGGCCAATCCTGGTTTTTTCCTCGAGGACACTCTGTATTTTCGACTCAAGCATGATCTGGGTAATGTGGAGCCGGCTAACTTGCCTGAGGGCTTTGCCTACCAGTATGTCAATCTTAACTGTAGCAGCGATTTGGAAGCAGACCAAGCCCGAACAGCTCTATCGCAGGTGCGGCTTTTCGGGAAATGATATTTGGCATGTGCTATTGAAAGGGTAGTCGAACATTTCCAACTTCTAACTTCTAACCTCTAAACCTGCTAGCCAGCCCGTAGCAAAGGCGGCATGGAGGTTGTAGCCGCCGCTCTTGCCGTGGTAGTCCAGCATTTCCCCGGCAATAAACAGACCCTTGATTCGCCGGGATTCCATGGTCCTGGGGTTGACCTCCCGGAGGCTGACCCCGCCCTGGCTGACCATGGCGTGGTTTTTGCCCAGGACATCTACGATTTCTAGCCTGGTACCCTTCAGCCCCCTGGCCACTTCCGCCAGGGTGGAGGGGGCCAGGCCCTTTATTTGCCGATCGCTACCCACTGCCTGGGCCAGCTGCTGGGGGAGCAGAGAGGCTAGGGCATTGACCAGGGTTTTCTGTCGCTGTTCCTCTAGTTTTGTCAGGATTTCTCCCTGGGAAAGGAAGGGGAGTAGATCCAGGCTTAGGTGCACCCTTTTCTCCTGATGCAGGGCCTGGGCGGCGGCATAACTGGCGTCCAACACGCCGGGACCGCTTAGGCCGAAGTGAGTAAAGAGGATACCGCCCTGGGTCTGGGCCAGCCTTTTGCCATTGCCAGTAATGGTGACCCCGGCCACCAGGCTAACCCCCTTGAGTTTCGTAGGCCATGCGTCCCTGGTCTTGACCGGAGTCAGGGCAGGGAGCAGAGGGGTAAGACTGTGCCCTGCTTGGGCCA
>DAIOXA010000152.1:0-4960 GCA_036758185.1 Bacillota bacterium | reverse complement strand
GGATATCCACAAACTCCTGACCATGACCCCATACGGCAAGCATGCCGATGGGGTGGCCCTGGCAAAATTGAATGAACTGACCAGGCTAGAGACGGAAATAGATATCAATATATTTGTGTATGGCAGGAGTTAATAAGTATCCCCTTTTCTCCTCCTATCTACCTTCAATAGGATGTGATTACCATCAGCGCTTCCCAGAGCAGTGTCCTTTGCCTGTTTCCCCAAGAGAACATCCCCGGATTGGAAGCTTTCCGCCGCAAGCATATCCACCATCCCGGCGAGCGCATCCCCTTTCATGTCACCTTGATGCACCAGTTCCTGGATCCGGACCAGGTCAATTCAGAGGTAGTAGAGCAATTACAAGCCATTGCCCAGGCCACACCTAGGTTTCGATTTCAGGCCAAGTCCTTCTCCTGCTTCCCCACCACCAAGGTGTTGTACCTGACCCCGACACCCCAAGGACCCTTGGAGGAGCTGAGTACTAGGCTATACAGTGCTTTCCCAACTTGCCATGACCCTGCAAGGGGCTTCCCGATATTTCACATGACCCTGGCTCTGGGCTACCCGCAGGAACATATTGACGCAATTATCGCCGAGTATTTCTCCATCTTTGGCCGGAGTCCCCTATCCTTGACTGCCCACCACCTGGGAATCTGTGCCCAACAGGGGGACTGTTGGCATCGTCTGGCAACCATAAAGTTGGGAAGAGCTTGACATGGGTGGTCTATTGGTGTAAACTTAGGTTGGTTTACAACAATAGACCACTTTTTAGGAGGGATCCCAGTGGTGAATCTTAAGCTTGCAGAAAGTGAGTATCGCTTTATGGTGGTGGTGTGGGACAATGAGCCTATCGAATCCGGGCAACTAGTAAAGTTGTGTGCCGACAAACTCGGCTGGAAAAAGTCCACCACCTATACAGTGCTGAGGAGGATGCAGGAGAAGGGGCTGTTGAAGAACGAGGACACTGTGGTTACATCCATCGTCCCAAAAGAAGAAGTCCAGGCCTACGAGAGCGAGTACTTTATCGACAAGACATTTGCTGGCTCCCTGCCCCTGTTTTTGACTTCTTTCCTGGGGGGCAAAACCATCTCTGCCACCCAAGCGGAAGAAATAAAGCGTCTCATCGACGCTCACAGGGGGTGAGGATATGGAAGCGCTGCTCCTAAAAATCCTCAACATGAGCATCACGGCTAGCTATGTAATTGTTGTGGTGCTGGCCCTTCGCCTTTTACTGGCAAAGGCACCAAAGAAATATTCCTACTTGCTCTGGAGCATAGTTGGCTTTCGCTTAATCTGCCCAATATCCTTTTCGTCAGTTATCAGCGTGCTAAACATGCTAGATTTATCCCCGGCGCAAACTGGTGCACCTAGGTTGGAGTACATTCCCGGAGATATTGGGACTATGACAAACCCCAGTGTGGCCACCGGCATTACCCCGGTCAACACCGCAATTGGCGACATCTTACCAGTGCCGACGACTATGGCCAGTGTCAACCCTCTGCAGGTGTGGATTACCATCGGCACCATCCTCTGGTGCGTCGGCATCGCCGCCCTCTTAATCTATGCCGTCATCAGCTATGTCAAGCTCAAGGGTCGGATGGCAACCGCCATTCTTGTAGAAGGCAATGTCTACCAGTCCGACCAAATCAGTTCTCCCTTCATCCTAGGCTTTATTAAGCCAAAGGTATATATACCCTACGGGCTGGGGGGTAAGGAAAAGGACTACATCCTGCGCCATGAGACTTACCATATCCGAAGAAAAGACAATATTATAAAGCCTTTGGCATTAGCTATTCTTGTCGTCCACTGGTTTAATCCCCTAGTGTGGCTGGCCTTTGCCCTGATGACCAAGGACATGGAAATGAGTTGTGATGAAGCAGTGTTGTCTACTTACGATACGGGAATTGCCAGGGACTACAGCATTTCCCTGCTTTCCCTGGCCACCAATCGGCGCTATCCCTATGCCAGCCCTTTGGCCTTTGGGGAAAGCGGCATAAAGCAGCGGGTAAAGAATGTGTTGAACTTTAAGAAGCCCAAGGTATGGGTGACATTGGTGGCTGCTGTACTATGCGTGGCCGTCATCGCCGCCTGTGGGGCAAATCCCAGGAATGGCGATGCCCCCCTGCCTCCAGGTCCAGAAAATGAAGAGAATGACCAAGCTGACCACCGCGTCCCGAATAATAACAGTCAAGAGAATCAGAAGCCCGAGGACCCCAACTCCCAAGTGCAACAACTTCTATATGCTCTCTTTGATTCGGGGGATCAAATGCTGTTTACCCTGGATGTGGCTGAACATGAACCTCGAATCTTCGAAACTTCAAACCGCTGGCATGCAGAGCGCTATTCAGTGTTGCTAAGCCATTATAGTTGGGAGCTTGTCCAGGCAGATGCAATCCCCAGCAACCCGGACTATACCCTTACTATCTACTCAGGGGATAAGAGCAAGTTCTTCCGCTTTTACGCCGCTAGCAATGCTGTCCTCTATTTGCAAGATGGTATAGAGCAGTACTATATGACAACGGTAAGGCGTGAAGGTGGCGGGAGCATTGCCAAAACGATTCGGGCAGAGTATGACGGCTACGAGGGCCCATTAGACTTGACCACCGTCGAGACATCCAGTGACGATTTTAACAAAGTGGCAAGACTTTTCATGCAAGAGTATGGACGTCTTCAGTTTGGCCGGTCCCCTGGCAGCACCTATGCCATAACGGACTTTAAAGTTCTAGAGGTCGAGGTGTACTTCACCGAGGAAGGTGATAGTCCTAAGTTCTGCTTCACGACCACATTTGCAGTGAAGCCGGTAATTTTCGACGATAACAGTCCATGGTGGGCCGGCGGCACTGAAGAAGGCAGTGGTGAGCTGGAGGGTTATATCAAGGTATTCCAGCAGATGCGCCTTGAGCGTGAAGATAATATTTGGCGTTGCACCGATGCTGGGACGGGAGGAATTTCCTTGGATTAGCGATGCCGCCCTAAAGCAAACAGCCTGAGCAAAAGTCTCAGGCTGTTTGCTTTACTCTCGGATCATTAATCCAGGGAAAATTGGTCCAGCCAGGCGGTTTTTTGGCAGGCAGCCCAGGTGTCGTTGAGATATGTCAATGAATAGTGTTTCTCCAGGAGGTGGTAAAGGTAGAGGCCCAAGGGAGGCAATCTCAGGACTTTTCCTTCCCTTTTAAGCAAGCCAATCAGACGGGCCAGTCTTAACTCCCAGGAGAACTCCTCGTTGATCTCCGTCCCGAAAGTAAGACTAAAATTCTGCCCATCAATTATCGTCTCATAGCAGCGCCAGAACAGCCAGTAGGCCATGCTTTCCCGCTGGGACATGGAATTAACCAGGTTTATAGGCAGAATCCCCTGTTGCACTCTGTCTATATAGGCCGTCACATCAAAGGTGTTGAGGTAAAAGGAGTCTCCATACTGAGAGGCTGCCCCGGCCCCCAGCCCGAGGTAGTTCTCCCTGGTTATCGAAGTGTATTTCTGCCCTCCCGGCCTACCGTAGGTCCAAATCGACGTCCGCTGGTACCCAGCCCGGGTAGCTATTTCCTCAATCCTTTTCAGCAGTCGCCACTCTTGAAAACTGCTGAACCGCTGGTAACCGTCCCGGGTTAATTTCTCCGGCAGGGCGGTAAAGGGAAACAGAATCAACGGGTAGATGGAGAGCTGATCAACCCCAGCTTGGCAGGCCAGGGAAATATCTTCTTCTATCTCTGCAGCGGTTTGGTCCGGCAGGTTGAACATAATGTCCACGTCTACACAGTCGAAGCCCATGGCGGTGACAGCTTTCAGGGCTGCTCCGGCCTCCTGAGCGCTGTGATTCCTGCCCAGCTTTTTTAGGGTGCTGTCAGAAAAGGTCTGAATGCCCAGGCTGATTAATTCTATGCCTAGGGCTTTTAATTTGCTGAGGACCTCGGGAGTTGCCTCCCGGGGGTGGAGTTCTATGCCGATTTCCCCGGTAAACCCCAACTCTTGTCTGGTCCAGCTCAGCACCTGGCCGATGCCATCCAGTAAGAGGGTGGGGGTCCCGCCGCCAAAATAGATGGAGGGGATGGCCTTGCCTTGCAGCCATGGCGCCAACAGGGAGATTTCCATCAACAAGGCGTCGGTGTACTGGGCAGCTAACTCGGGACTGTACAGCATTTTATTATATGGACAAAAGGGGCAGATGGATCTGCAAAAGGGAATGTGGACATACAAACCTATCTCCGCCGGGAGATGAAAGAAATCCAGATTGCCCTCATATTTTTTAAAAAGGAATGGGTCCTTTCTCTTGGCCACCAGTCGGCGCAATAACTTAGTCAGCATAATAACCCCTCCCTAATGGTGTAATTTTACACAATTGAGGAGAGGTTAACAAGATGTCTAGACGATGAAATAGATTGGCGATGATTGCACCCTTGACAAAACCGTAATCATTGTATATATTACATATATACAATATAGAGGGTGGTGGTGCCTTGAATATCATTATTAGCAATTTCAGCGGGCAGCCCATTTATGAACAGATCGTCAATCAAATTAAAAACTTAATAATCTCCGGCCAGCTGGAGGAGGGGGACGCCCTGCCTTCCATGCGCCTGTTGGCCAAGGAACTGCGCATCAGTGTAATCACCACCAAGCGAGCCTATGATGAGCTGGAGCGGGAGGGGTTCATCGCTTCCTTCACCGGCAAAGGCAGCTTCGTGGCCAGCAAGAACCTGGACCTCATCCGGGAGCAGCATTACCGGGAGATCGAGGGGCATATGCAGGCCGTGGTGGAAAAGGCCGCAGCCTGCGGTCTGGAACTGGAAGACTTAATTGAAATGCTGACTCTTATCTTTAAAGGAGATTGAATATGGAAGCCTTAAAATTGACCAATGTAACTAAGCGTTATCCGGGATTCGCCCTGGATAATATTAGTCTCAGTCTGCCCCGGGGCTGTATCATGGGCTTTATCGGGGAGAACGGAGCGGGGAAGAGCACC
>DAIOXA010000151.1:2874-4976 GCA_036758185.1 Bacillota bacterium | reverse complement strand
TTGCTCCTTATGGGTGTATCGCCCCTGGGCATTGGTAACCGTCTTTCCCGGCCAATTCCCGGTATGCTGATTCATGCCCGTCAAGCTGTTAAAGACGGTGCTCTTGCCTGTGTTAGGGTTTCCCGCCAGGGCAATTATCTTTTCCCCCACCGTCCCCGCTTTGATATTAAACAAGTCCTGCAAGACACCGGCGCCAGTAGATTGTGCGGTTAGTCCCATCTTCAGCCCCTCGTTATACCACAGAATCCACCAGGATTTGCCCAGCCTCTTCACTGCGCAAAGCGATGACTGCCCCCCGAATCTGGTAAGCCACAGGATCCCCTGCCGGACTGCGCAGCACTGCTTGCACTTGGGTGCCGTTTACAAGACCTAAATCCAGCATCCTTCTCCTGCTGGCGCCCATGGCGGCAAGACTCCTCACCACCCCAGTACTACCAACCTGCAGGTTGCTAAGGGGAATTAAATAACCATCCATATAAAATGCCCCTCCCATAGTTTTGTGTCGCTAACTTAGTTTCCTACAAGCAAGTTATGAAAATATTAGCCGTAGGTGCTGAATAAGTATAGCCTGAGGTCAAATGCCTACCCATAAGGAGGGAGAGATTTGAAGAACAACAAATCCTTTCGTACTGCCCGGGGTTATCAGCGCCTGCTTCAAGAAAAGCAGACCCTGACGCCCAGCATGGAGGATTACTTGGAGATGATCTACCGTGACTGTCGCCAAGATGGATACACCCGGGTCAACATTTTGGCCGAACGCCTCAATGTCCAGGCCTCCTCGGCCAGCAAGATGGTAAAAAAACTGACGGAATTAGAGCTGCTGGACTATGAAAAGTACGGGATAATCCGCCTCACTGAGGCTGGGGAAGAATTAGGAGAATTTCTGTTGGCAAGGCATGTGACCATCGAGGGGTTCTTAGCTAACCTGGGGGTTCGGGATTCTTTGCTCATAGAAACTGAGATGATTGAACACAATGTCAGCATTACCACCCTGGAGAAAATCGATAAACTCAACCAATTCTTTCGCAACCACCCAGAACTCCACCGCCAATTCTTGCAAGAAAGCAACACCTAGGGGACATGGAAGTATCCCTAGACCAGCAAACTGGTAATTATTATCACATAGTGTATAATAAAGTGATATATCCCCCAGCAAAAGGAACACTATACTAGAATTTATCTAAGGAGAAAACGAATGAAGAACACTTTTAACGAATTGGGACTCAGTCCCGAGGTCTTGAGATCCATCAGCAGTATGGGTTTTGAGGAAATGACCCCTATCCAGCAAGAAGCTATTCCCACTGGCTTGACAGGCAAGGACCTTATAGGGCAGGCCCGGACAGGCACAGGCAAGACTGCTGCCTTTGGCATTCCCATGATTGAAAACTTTGTCCCTGAACAGGGACTGCCCCAGGGGCTTGTCATCACTCCCACCCGGGAATTGGCTGTCCAGGTAGCGGAAGAGATCAACAAAATCGGCGGTTTTAAGCGCATTCGCGCATTACCCATTTACGGGGGACAGGACATAGATCGCCAAATTAAGAACCTGAAAAAGCGGCCAGAAATAATCGTCGGCACTCCCGGCCGACTGCTGGATCACATCCGTCGCCGCACCATCCGACTAAACGAAGTTGCCACCGTCGTTCTGGACGAGGCTGACGAAATGCTGAACATGGGCTTCATCGAGGATATCGAAGCCATCCTCCGAGAAGTACCCAGCAAGCGCCAAACCCTGCTCTTCTCCGCCACCATGCCCAAGCCCATTCAGAATCTGGCAGTAAAATTTATGGTAGAACCGAAGCTGATTGAAGTCAAGAGCAAGGAAATGACGGTGCCCGCCGTCGACCAAACTTACATCGAAGTCCAGGAACGACAAAAGTTTGACTCCCTTTGCCACCTCCTGGACATTCAGCCCCCAGAACTGGCCATCGTCTTTGGGCGCACCAAGCGCCGGGTGGATGAGGTGGCTGAAGGGCTAAAGAGTCGGGGCTATTCCGCCGAGGGCATCCACGGCGACCTCTCCCAGCCCCGCAGGGAATCTGTACTCCGCCAGTTTAAGAACGGGACCATCGACGTCCTGGTGGCTACCGATGTAGCGGCTC
>DAIOXA010000151.1:0-2864 GCA_036758185.1 Bacillota bacterium | reverse complement strand
GGACATCACCGGCGTCAGCCATGTCTATAATTTTGACGTGCCCCAGGACGCCGAGGGCTATGTGCACCGCATCGGTAGAACCGGCCGGGCGGGACGTAGCGGCCAAGCCATCACCCTAATTACTCCCAGGGAACAGGACCACTTTCGCTACATCCAACGCACCACCGGCGCCAAAATAACCCGGGCGCCCTTGCCCTCCACCATGGATGTCATCAAGGGCCAGCAACGCCTAGCCGCAGAAAAGATGCTGGAGGCCATTGAATCCGGAACCACCGGTCAATATCGAGAAATGGCTGGCAAGCTTCTGGATGAAAATGACTCCTTAAACCTAGTTGCAGCAGCCCTTAAGCTCCTTACCAAAGAACCAGACAGCACCCCGGTACGCATCACCGAAGAAGGCTCCTACCGCTTCCGCCAGCGCCCCAGCGGCGGGAGAAAGCCGCCCTATGGTGGCAAACGTCGCCCTGGCCACGGCGGTAATTACAACAAGCGCCCCGGCGGCAACAAATGCTACATTATCCGGGTCAAGCGGCAAAGTTCCCAGTGGCTGGGTTTCATTCAAATTACAATTTCTCTACAGGAACGGCTGCTCGCGCTCCTGTTTCTGCCTTAGCACCCATTCCCAAGAACGGTGCGTTGTTGGATTTTTTCCAGCCGAATTGATCAAAGGGGTATGCCTGGATAGCCTCATTCAGAATTCCGATAGCGACACAAAAATCCTTCGGGTCAGCGTAGGGCATGCCATTGAAATAAAGATATGTGCAGGACGGCAGCTCGGCAATTTCATAACCCTCTGGAATAGGCTTACTGAAATTCGACGGAACCTCGACGAAGAACGCGTCCGAACCCATTCCCGGTTGGATTAAGAAACTAGGCAAGCGACCGCCTGCAGCGGTGTCGTACTTTTCCGGAATACTGTTGTAAATGCCCTCCCAATCACAACCGACTTCCTCACAGGCAGAGAAATAGTTCGTAGCGCTGTGACGCAGAAAAATTAACTTTCGTGCCGGTCGCTCTACCATAGTAACCGTTACCGTGCGGGACACTTTTTCTTTTTGCATAGGGGTAACCCCTTCCTTTAACAAATAGTAGGCTTCGATGGGATAGTGAACAAACCAGTTCACTGGTGGGGTCTCCGCATGATATTTTTGCGGAGTAATGCCAAACTGCCGAACGAAGGCACGGGTAAAGCCATCGTGAGAGTCAAAGCCGCTGTCCATGGCAACATCCACAACCTTGTCCTCCGAATTCTGCAAGGTCTGGGCAGAACGGGTCAGGCGCAAGGCTCTGGCATACTCCAGCGGAGTTTTGTGCGTCAACTCCTAAATAACTCGCGTGGCGTGGAATTTACTATACCCTGCAGCCTCTGCGATGGAATCCAGTGTCAGATCTTCATCCAAATGCCCCAAGATATATTCCTGCATACGTTTTACAGCCTTGGCTTTGTCCGACAGCACCATCCCAACTCAACCTCCAAAGGCATTATAAGGAAAGGAACAAAATGAGTTCTCGACCAAAATTGCTATGCCAGCCACTGGGGACTTTGCCGCTTGACCCGGATAATGGACCACCGGCACCCCAGTGGCAGGTTTCTTACATTTGAAAGGTCTGAAATATGAAGGTGTACATGTCGGCGGCTTCGTCGATGAGCTTGGCAATAGGTTTGCCGGGGCCATGGCCGGCCTTGAATTCCAGCCGCAGAAGAATGGGGTTATTTCCCAGGTATTTCTCATGCAGGGTGGCGCCAAATTTCAGGGCATGGCCGGGGATGACCCGGTCATCGGTGTCTGCCGTCATGATTAGGGTAGGCGGATAGTCCACCTCTTCCCGAACATTGTGTAGTGGCGAGTAGGCATACATAAACTTAAAGTGTTCAGGATTGGACTCAGCGTTGCCATACTCGGGAATCCAGTAGCGGCCCACGGTAAACTTGTGGTACCGCAGCATGTCGATGACGGGAACCCAGCAAACTACGGCGCCGTAAAGGTCGGGACGCTGGGTCATGCAGGCCGCCACCAGCAGTCCGCCATTACTGCGGCCCAGGATAGCCAGGCGTTTGGTGTTGGTATATTTATTGTCAATAAGCCACTCCGCGGCGGTAATGAAGTCGTCAAAGACATTCTGCTTGTTCTCCAGCATTCCCGCCCGATGCCAGTCCTCGCCATACTCGCTGCCGCCACGGAGGTTGGCCACGGCATAAATTCCGCCCCGCTCCATGAACATCAAGTGAGCCGGGGCAAAGGTGGGTGTCATGCTGATGTTGAACCCGCCGTAACCATACAAGACAGTGGGGTTGTTGCCGTCCAGTATTACTCCCTTCTTGTGGGTGATGAACATGGAAACCCGGGTCCCATCCTTGGAGGGGTAAGAGACTTGGTTAGTCTCATACTCCTGGGGATTAAAGGACAAAGGATTCTCGCCAAAAGGTGTAAGCTTATGGGAATCGACACTACCCTGGAACACCGTAGGCGGGTAGAGGAAGGACATGAACCCGATGTAAAACTTACTACTCTCGAATTTTCCCCATATGCCTGTGACGGAGCCTAGACCGGGGAGTTCCATTTCACCCTGAGCCTCCTCCTGGATGCTGAAGATCTTGACTCGATGGCAGGCGTGATGCATGTAAGCGACCACCAGCCGCCCTCCCACCAAGTAAGCATTATCGATGACATCCTCACCCTGGGGAATGATCTCTTGCCAATTTTCCCGGGCCGGGTTGTCGACATCGATGGCAATGATCCTGCCCCGGGGAGCGTCCAGGTTGGTATTAAAGAAGAAGCGACTACCAATATTGCCCATAGGCCGATAGGCGGCATCCCCCTCATCCAAAAGGCGCACAAAGTCACCCTGGGAATCCAGGGGCC
>DAIOXA010000150.1:0-4999 GCA_036758185.1 Bacillota bacterium | reverse complement strand
GTGGTGCCACAATTAGCAGTCAGGGCTTGATCAATGCCATTGAGAATGCCCTGCGCTCAGAGGTTATCCTGGACATCACTGGCTTGGCCGACGGTGTCTACACCGGTGAGGCCGAAGGCTTCAGTGGTTTACTGCGGGTGAACTTTGAAATGGTGGATGGCCGCATTGAATCAATGCAGGTGGAAAACCACAACGACACCCCTGGTATTGCAGTACCTGCTTTTAACACCATGATTGACGCCATCACCCAGGAGCAGACCCTGGATATCGACTTGCACAGTGGCGCAACCTATTCTTCCCAAGGACTCCTTGACGCCATCAGGGAAGCAATAAAAAGCGGACCGGCCCTGGATATTACCGCCATTTCTGATGGCGTCTATACGGGAGAGGGTGACGGTTATATTGGCGCCATGAAGGTAGAGGTTATCATTGCCGATGGAGTTATTACCGATATCAAGGTGTTGGAACACAATGATACCCCCGATTTCCTGGCCAATGCCCTAAACTTAGTTGCCGCCATCAAGGAAGAGCAAACTCTGGATGTCGACCTGGTCAGCGGCGCAACGGGGTCCAGCACGGGGCTGATGCAAGCCATTAAAGCAGCGCTTTCCAGCGCTGGGCAATAGGAGGTGGCAAACATGTCTACTATTTTGCAAGATCTAAAGCGTGGAATTTTTACAGAAAACCCGACCTTCCGGCTGGTGCTGGGGATGTGCCCCACTCTGGCTGTGACCACTCTGGCTATCAACGGGATCGGCATGGGCCTGGCTACCACTGCGGTGCTCATCGGTTCTAACATGGCCATCTCTGCCCTAAAGGATGTCATCCCCAGCCAGGTGCGCATTCCCAGCTATGTCGTCATCATCGCCGCCTTTGTCACCGTGGTGGAGATGTTGTTAGAGGCCTTTGCCTATTCCCTGTATGAGGCTTTGGGAATTTTCCTGCCTCTGATTGTCGTCAACTGTATTATCTTGGGCAGGGCAGAAGCCTATGCCTCTAAGCATTCGGTGGGCAAATCCGCCCTGGACGGTTTGGGAGTTGGTTTAGGCTTTACCCTTAGCCTCACAGTGCTGGGGATCATTCGTGAATTCTTGGGGGCTGGTACCGTATTTGGCTTCCAACTATTGGGCGATAACGCCGATATGGCCACCATCTTTTCCCTGCCCCCTGGCGCCTTCATCTCCTTGGGGGTAATGATGGCCCTGATCAATGGGATAGTTGTCCACCGCAGCAAGCTTTCCCGCTCAAATCCTGCAGTGGCCAAGAGGGAGGGTTAAGCCATGAACCTAGTGATGATTTTCTTCGGCGCCATCTTCTTTAACAACTTTGTCCTCAATCGCTTCTTGGGAATCTGTCCCTTCCTGGGCGTGTCCAAACGCATTGAGACCTCGGTGGGCATGGGCATGGCTGTGGCCTTCGTCATGACTTTGGCATCAATTATTACCTGGGTCCTCCAGGGACTCTTGGTTAAGCTGGAACTGGGCTACCTTCAGACCATTGCCTTCATCCTGGTCATCGCCGCCCTTGTTCAGTTTGTAGAGATGTTCATGCTGAAGGTAACCCCCACACTGCACAAAGCTTTGGGGGTGTACTTGCCCCTCATCACAACCAACTGTGCAATTCTGGGTATTGCCATTCTGAATATCGACTTCGAGTACAATCTGGTACAGACAATTATTCACTCCCTGGGCGCTGCCATCGGCTTTACCTTGGCCTTGGTCATCCTGGCCGGAATCCGAGAAAAACTAGAAATCAACGAAATTCCAGAAGCCTTTTCCGGAATACCCATTGCCCTTGTAACTGCTGGGATTCTGGCCATGGCCTTCTCTGGATTCGTCCTTTAGGTGGTGTGAGAGATGAAGGAAATTCTAATCTCTGTTGTCAGCATGACTGCCATGTCGGTGATCTTTGCCGGTGTATTGGCCTGGGCAGATAAGGTGTTCAGTGTTGAAAAGGATTCCCGGGTGGAGGAGATTATCGAGGCGCTGCCCGGCGCCAATTGCGGGGCCTGCGGCTTTGCCGGCTGCGCCGCCTTTGCCGAAGCTGTGGCCAAGGGAGAAGCGCCGGTCAATGGCTGTCCCGTGGGTAGGCAGAAGGTCGCCGAAATGATCAGCGAAATTATGGGGATAAACTCCCAAGATGAAGAGGCGCGCTCTGTAGCCAGGTTGATTTGCAATGGCAGTGAAGAGGCTGCCAAGACCAAAATGGTCTACCACGGCATCCAAGACTGTCGAGCAGCCACCTTGATCAACGGCGGTGACAAGTCTTGTCCCTATGGCTGTATTGGCCTGGCGACCTGTGTGCGGGCCTGCCCCTTCAATGCCATTACCATGGCAAGCAACGGGCTGCCCAATATCGATGAAGAGTTGTGTACCGGTTGTACCAAATGTGTTGCTGCTTGTCCCAAGAATGTCCTCACCATGCTGCCTATCTCTTCTGAAGTCCGGGTAGCCTGTAACTCCCATGCAAGGGGCCCAGAGGTCATCAAGGCCTGCAAGGTTGGCTGCATCGGTTGCACAAAGTGCGTCAAGGCCTGTCCTGAGGAGGCCATTTCCATGGTGGACAAGTTAGCGGTCATTGATCCCCACAAATGTACTAACTGCGGGGTATGCATCGAAGTTTGCCCAACTAATTCAATTGTGAGGGTCTAAAAATCCGGGACGGGGCTGTCTCAAAAGATGGAGAGACAGCCCCACCCCTTAATGTTCAAAGGGGGGCGACAATCCTCATGGGTATACGATGGGTGTTCATATTATTGATGTTGCTGTTCTGGTTATTTGTGGCTGATCCTTCCCTCCAGAGTCTTGCAGTGGGTATTGTGGCCATTGCCTTTCTTGCCTGGTTAAACCGGGACTTGTTGGACTCTTTGGTGGCCAAGAAGTGGACTTTTAGGGTAAAGAATTTCTTTATCCTCTTGGGGTTTTTTTTCTCTCTCCTCTGGCAGATTGTCTTGGCCAATATTGATGTCGCCAAAATCGTCCTCAGTCCCACCATGCCCCTGCAACCGGCAGTGATCAAGTTTGATCCAGGACTCAGGACCGAGTTGGGCAAGACGATACTGGCCAATTCCATTACCCTTACTCCCGGCACGCTGACCATCGATGTCCAAGGAGATATCTTTATTGTCCACGCCCTAACCCTGGCTGCTGCCCAGAGTGTTGTCGAGTGGCCCTTGATTGATTCCCTGCGCAGAATGGAGGAAAACCCATGATCATGGCCGAATTCTATATAGGCGTATGTGTCGCCCTGGTGGGGCTTACCTTCGCCTGCTTGGGCAGAGCAGTAATGGGGCCAACAGCTATTGACAGGGTACTATCCATCAATATTATCGGGACCAAGACCATTGCAATTATATCTGTTATTTCCTTTGCCTTTAATGAGACCTTTTTTCTAGATGTGGCCATTATCTACGCACTGATCAGCTTTCTCATGACCATTACCGTTGCCAAATACCTGGAAACAGGGAACATTTCGTAAAGGGGGAGCACTGTGGTTAATGTAATCTGTGTAGTCCTCATGGTAATAGGAGTACTTTTCTTTGCTCTGGGAACCTTGGGGCTTTGGCGATTTCCTGATGTCTTTTCCCGGACCCACGCCACCACCAAGTGCGATACCCTGGGCTGTGGTCTGATTATGCTTGCCCTGGGGCTGAAGTCAGGGTTCAGCTTGACCAGCTTTAAGCTTATGTTGATTGTGGCCTTTATCTGGCTGACCAATGCAACGGCAGCCCATGTCATCGGCAAGGCCGCCCTCAACGGCAATTATCCCATGGTAAAAGAAACCGTAAAGTGGAGTTACCTGGGCAGGGGGAAATGAGATGCTAGAAATACTCAACATCTTGCTGCTCCTCTTTTTGGTGGTCTGCGCCGTGGTTGTGGCCAGGACCAAGGATTTGCTTAGCGCCGTGGTCATATTTGCCGCCTATTCTCTGGTTATGGCCATTATCTGGCAGCAACTGGAGGCCCCAGATTTGGCCATCACCGAGGCGGCCATGGGGGCAGGGGTGACCACCGTCTTGTTGATTGTGGTCATTAGCAAGACCAGGAGGCATGAGGGATGAGAATTATCCTTACAACGGTGATCTTGATTCTTATCGGTATCGTCTTACTGTTGATGGTGGCGGAAATGCCGGAATTTGGTGAAATGGGACCCGCCTATAATGATGTCACCCGCCATTACTTGGCCAAATCCGTCGAGGAGACTGGCGCCACCAATATTATCTCGGCCATCATCCTGGACTATCGCGCTTACGATACCATGGGCGAAGCCACAGTGCTCTTTGCCGGAATTGCCGCTGTCCTTGCCACCCTCGCTGCCCATGGCAACAAGAAGGGGGGATAGAGATGCAGGATATTGTGTTGCAAACGGTGGTAAAGATCCTGCTTCCCTTCATTGAACTGTACGGATTGTATATTATCTTTCACGGTCATGTTTCCCCCGGAGGAGGGTTTGCCGGGGGGGCGGTGCTGGCCTCTTCCTTTATACTTTTCGCCATGGCCAACGGTGTCGAAGCAGGGTTTAAGATGCTGCCCCGCTTGACGGCAAAATGGCTGGAATCCTTGGGCGGATTGTCTTTTTTATTGCTGGGTTTGGTGGGTATCCTGCGGGGAGCGGAGTACCTCACCAATATTCCCCAATGGTCGGGCAAGGCAGGGCAATTGTTCAGTGCCGGCATAATACCTTTGCTCACCGCGGCGGTGGGAATCAAGGTATGCAGCACGGTAGTTACCCTCTTATACCATTTGCTGGAGGAAGGCGCCGATGATAGCGAAATTATTTGACAACCTGCACTTCCTCGTCGCCATGATCCTCTTTTTGAGTGGCTTTCATACCATGCTCGCCCACTCTAACTTGATAAAGAAGGTCATCGGCATGAACATCATGGAGACGGGCATATTCTTGTTCTTTATTGCCGTGGGTTATGTTCGCGGGGGTAGTGCTCCCATTGTTCGAGACGGTGTCCAGTACTATGTCAATCCGCTGCCTTCGGCATTGATCC
>DAIOXA010000149.1:0-5002 GCA_036758185.1 Bacillota bacterium | reverse complement strand
GGTCCCCAGATCGGCTTGGGTCAAGCCTTGGTTGTCATTAAGCTGGGGGAGGATTTTCCCCTGTTAGAACTCATCAATCCCCGGATTGTCAGCTCATCCGGGGAGGAGGTAACGGCGGAAGGGTGCCTAAGCATACCAGGGGTCTTCGGTGAGGTTCCACGGTGTACAGAGGTGGAAGTGCACTTTCTGGATCGCACAGGCAGCAACAAGGTAGTGCAAGCCACAGGTACGTTGGCCCGGGCCCTTCAGCATGAGGTGGATCATTTGGAGGGGGTGCTCTTCATCGATAAGGTTACCAGATATCTCGATGACGAGGTCAGTGATGGCTAAACTCATCTTTATGGGCACTGCCGACTTTGCCTGTGCCTGCTTAGACGGCCTTGAGGGGGCAGGGATGACACCGGGACTCATCATCACTCGCCCTGATGGTGTGGCAGGCCGGAATCGGCGCCCCTCGCAACCGCCAGTCAAGAAATGGGCTCTTTCTCGAGGTATTGAGATTTGGCAGCCCAGGATGATTAACAACCCCGACTGCATTCAACGCCTTGGCGAGATTTGCCCCGACCTCTTTTTGGTGGCGGCCTATGGTAGCATCCTGCGCAGTGAAGTGCTGGCCATCCCCAGACTGGGGGCAATCAATGTCCACGCTTCGCTACTACCGGATTTGCGCGGGGCCGCCCCCATTGAATGGGCAATAATGCTGGGCCGCACCGAAACTGGGATCACCACCATGTATATGGACGCGGGTCTGGACACTGGAGATATAATTTTGCAGCAAGCAACAAAAATTGGTCCCAAGGAGACGGGGCATGAGCTCCGGGAGCGTTTGGCCGCAATGGCCAAGAACTTGTTACCTGATACTGTTAGCTTGGTCCGCGGCGGCGCGGCGCCCAGGATCCCTCAACCGCCGGGCGAATATACATATGCTCCTCCACTTGACAGCAGTCTTGAACGCATCCATTGGCGGCGAACTGCCGTGGATATTGCCAACCAAATCAGAGCGCTGGCGCCGAAACCAGGTTGTTTCTGTATTTTTCGTGGCCTGCGGCTGAAACTAATAAGGGCCGTTGCTCTTGAGGACTCTGCTCCCCCAGGACATATTCTGCGTAGGGGGAAGGATTTATTCATTGGTACCGGCCATGGCCTGCTCCAGGTTTTTGAATTGCAGCTCCAGGGTAAGAAGGCACTTAGCTCTAGTGATTTTATCAACGGATATCGCCTTGAGGAGGGAGAGCTATTTCTGTAAATACAAGTACTTGCGTGTACCCCCATGTCCAACGCCGCCTGACCTGGCTGACCTCTGTCGCACTGGTTTCAGCCTTGGTAATGGTGGTGTCAGGGGGATTTGTGTTAGCCAATTACCCTGCCCTAGGGCTTTTGCTATTGGTCTTGGCCATGCTAATTGTCTACCTGAACTTGCCCATGGTCCTGGTCCTTAAGCAGAACCCTCTGGCAAGGCGCCCCCTATCTCGAACAATAATGGTCTTTTGGCTGGGCATCTTTTCGGCCTTAAAGCTGCCCCGGGCAGCATTGGTACATCTCAACAACCGCATTACCGGGAGTCTAAAGGTGCTGCCTGCCCAGGCTCATGTCCTCCTTTCCCGGTGCCTGCAGCGCTCAGATTGCACCTGTGCAGTGACGGCAGATATTAGCAACTGTCTAGAGTGCGGTCGCTGCAGCATTGGCGCGGTGAAGCGTGCTTGCGCCCAGCGAAATGTGTCCGTTACGGTGGAATCTGGAGGGACCTCAGCCAGGGATCGCCTTAAGGAAAAACTGCCCACTCTGGTGGTGGCCGTAGCCTGTCAAAGGGAGTTGCTGGCAGGTATTCTGGATACCCGTATCCCTGTGGTAGGAGTGCTGTTAGAACCGGGAACTAAGCCATGTACCGACAGCGGCGTGCAGGTCCCCATGCTGACAGAGCGAATTGACAATGTTATAAAGGAGGAGTAATCACATGCCGTTCTTTTATTTTGACAGCACCATGTTGCTCCTAATCCCCGCCATGATCTTGGCAATCTATGCTCAAAGCAAGGTGAGTAGGGAGTATGCCAAGTTTTCTCAAGTGCCTTCTGCCCGAGGGGTCAACGGTGCCCAGGTGGCTAGATTTCTGCTGGACAGATCCAATCTTGGGGGCGTGGGTGTTGAATTGGTGGCGGGAAACCTTACAGATCATTATGACCCCCGTACCCAGGCAGTGCGTCTATCCCAACAGGTGTACCATGGCACCTCCCTTGCTGCTCTAGGGATTGCGGCCCATGAAACTGGGCATGCCATGCAACATGCCGACGGGTACTTTGCCTTGAATCTACGGAACAACTTTTTTCCCGTTGCCCAGCTTGGTTCTAATCTGGCTATGCCCCTCTTTCTGATCGGCTTTCTCTTTGCCAACTCCATGTACATCTTGATGGATATCGGCATTCTTCTCTTTGTGTTTGCCGTCCTCTTTCAGGTCGTCACCTTGCCAGTGGAGTTTAATGCCAGCCGACGCGCGGTGGGAATGCTGGTTGGCGAAGGAATCATTCAGCCTGCAGAGGAGGCAGGAATTAAAAAGGTACTTGGTGCTGCTGCCCTGACATATGTAGCTGCCACTGCCACCGCCATCAGCAGCCTTATGCGTTTACTCTTGCTCCGGGGCCGACGGCGGTGACAAAGAACTCATCTGCCGCCAGGGATGTAGCCCTGGCGGCTTTAACTACAATTGAAAAGGAAGGCGCATATTCTAACCATGTTCTCCAAGCCGAGACCCGGCGCCAACGCTTAAGCCCCAGGGATGAAGGATTGGTCTGGCGGTTGGTCTATGGAGTAGTAACCCATCGTCTATGCTTGGACTACATACTGAATCAGTTTTGTCGCCGCAAGGTCAGTAGCCTTTCCCCTGTTCTTCGCAATATCCTGCGCCTGGCCTGCTACCAGCTGATATACTTGGAGCGGATTCCCGATTATGCCGCCGTTAACGAAGCGGTGACCAAGGACAGGAAGGTCGCTGGGGGTGGAATGGCAGGATTTGTCAATGGGGTGCTGCGCAATGTCGTGGGCAACCGGGATCAGCTTTTTCAGAATCTGAGACCCGGTACAGTTGAAGAAATTTCTGTGCGCCATTCTCATCCCCAGTGGATGGTGGAAGCTTGGGTTGAGCGCTGGGGCAGCGATTTTTCCGCTGCCCTTTGCGCCGCCAACAATGAAGTGGCGCCTCTGACGGTGCGGGTCAATACTACACGGATTGGTGTCGATGATTTTATCGCTGCGGCAGCCCAGGTTGGGTTGCAGGGCCAAAGGGGTAAATACTGCGACAAGGCCGTCGTCTTTCATGACCATACCCCCTTTAATATGCTGCCAGGATTTGGCGATGGTTGGTTTATTGTGCAAGGGGAGGCCTCCATGCTGCCGGCACTTTGCCTGGGTGTGCAGCCGGGGCAGGATGTTCTGGATATGTGTAGCGCACCAGGGGGGAAGGCGACTCAATTGGCCCAGCTGTCCTACCCAGGCAAAGTGCTGGCCTGTGATCTATATCCCCATCGCCTCAAGCTGGTGGCAGAAAATGCCCAGCGGCTTGGCCTGGACAATTGCCTCACAGCCCTCGGCGACGCCGCCCTACTGGAGGGCAAGCTCAACCGCCACTTTGAGCGAATCCTCCTGGATGCCCCCTGCAGCGGCCTGGGGGTTATTAGAAACAAGCCGGATATAAAGTGGTCGAGGAAGCCCCAGGACATTGAAGATTTGGCTGCGCTTCAGCTTAGGCTCCTTAAGGCTGGCTGCAACTTACTTGCGCCCGGGGGCTTTCTGGTATATTCTACCTGTACGATAACTAAGCAAGAAAACCAGGAGGTAATTGACGCCCTGCTGGAGGAGAGAAGGGATATGTTAGTTGTAGATTCCTGCCTGCCAGACCTGGTGCCATCGGGATATATCTCGACATTTCCCCACCTCCATGGATTGGACGGGTTCTTTATAGCCAAACTCAAAAAGGTGGTATAGCATTGTTTGCATTGGATGAAAGTAGAAGCGCAAAAGTTATCGAAAAATTTAACTTGCCTTCCTACCGACTCAAGCAGATCCGGGAATGGATATATGTCAAGTACGTCGATGATTTTTACAAGATGTCCAACTTGCCCCAGAATCTTCGCGAAGCCTTGGCCAATAAATATCGTGTGACCGGTTCACAGATTGTTGCCCAGCAGAGGACCCAGGACGGCACCGTCAAGCTATTGCTGCAGTATCCAGATGGCGCCAGGATAGAAACGGTGATCATGGCGTACCGGGACTGGTCGACGGCCTGCATCTCTACGCAGGTGGGGTGCGCTATGAACTGTACTTTCTGTGCTACTGGGCCAATGGGATTAGTGCGAAATATGACGGCAGAAGAGATGGCAGAAGAACTCTGGCACTGCTCCCGGTACGCTTTATTGCATTCCCTTAAACCGGTGCGCAATATGGTGCTGATGGGAATAGGCGAGCCCCTGGCCAATTTTCGGGATGTAGTGAGCTTGGTCAGGGCGGCCAGCGATCCAGATTACTTTGGCATGGGGCAGCGGCGGATAACCTTGTCCACGGTGGGGATGATTCCCCAAATCTATAATCTCGCCCAAGAAAATCTTGCCATTACCTTGGCGGTATCCTTGCACGCCCCCAATGACAAACTGCGCCAGCAGCTGATGCCCATCACCAGCAAATACCCTTTGCAGGATTTATTGGCGGCGTGTAGAAATTATACAGTTGTAACCGGTCGCAGGGTTACCTTCGAATACCTGCTTCTGGCGGGTGTAAATGACCAGGACGGTCATGCCCGGGAACTGGCAGGCTTGCTTCGCGGCATGAACTGCCTGGTCAACCTCATTCCTTACAACCAGGTAGCTGGAGTCGATTGGCAACCCAGCAAGCGGGCAGTTGCTTTCCAGAAGGTTGCTGATCAATCGGGTCTGAGCACGACAATCCGCCGCAGTCTCGGGGCAGAAATTGATGCAGCCTGCGGTCAGTTGCGGAGAGGAGTTCCCGGGTATTGAAT
>DAIOXA010000148.1:2848-5016 GCA_036758185.1 Bacillota bacterium | reverse complement strand
ATACCGCAGGTCGGCAGGGTTATAGACATTTAACTCCATGACAGTTCCTTGGGTTATGGTGATGGGTTCACAACCATCCGCCCCCGAAAAGGACAGGATAACCTTGGGGTCAGAGGATTCCATATCCCACTCCAATTCTATGCCGCTGAGGCTGTAGCCCCGGGGCAAGTAGGTGGGCAGAGCCAAGGAGAAGGGAACTTGGTCCTGAACCTCTATAATTCTGGGGTCGTTAGAAAAATCCAGGTTTTTGTTGGCAGGCCACCAGTTCAGGATTCCCTGGGTAGAGAAATATCCCACTAACAGTAACAGGCAAGCTGCCGCAACGATTCCGAAATTCTTGACGGCAATTAGGCGCTTACCCCTTGGTCGGAGTTGCCCAGACTGAAACAAGCGCTTGACCGTCCTGTCTCCAACCCCATCAAGCTTGGGTACTTCCACCTTGCCTGCGTTCCGCAAGAGTTCTTCCAGGCGTCGGTCTTCATTCATTCAGCAACACCTCCAACTTCTTTTTCAGGTGCTTCCTGGCCCGGTGCAATCGGGTCTTGACGGTGCCCTGGGGGAGCCCCAGCAATTGAGCTAAGTATTCAACGCTACGGTCTTCAAAGTAATACAGGGTAACGAGGATGCGAAGGGACGTATCCATGGAGTCCACGGCTTGGTGGACCAGGATTCGTTGGACAGAATCCCGCGAGCGGTCCTCCATGGCCCCCGAGGAGAATTGTTGTAGCTCCTGCTCAAAGGCTCGCCTGCGCTTATTCCGGCGGTACTTATCCCGCTGTAGGTTGGCGGCAATGGTAAATAACCAGCCGAGAAATGCCCCCTGAGAATTATACTTGCCGATATTCCTTATAGCCTTTAGCCAAGTGTCCTGGAAGAGCTCTTCCGCGGCATCGGCACTACCGCAAAGGTGAAAACAAAAGCGGAAGAGGGAGTTTTCATGGGCCAGAACAAGCTCAGCTAGCCCTTGGGCATCCCCCTGCTGACAGCGCAGTATAATGTCCTGTTCATTCAATGCTACCCCTCCTACTTGTAAAACGCTTGGCGAACGACAAAGGTTTTCATAAATTGTCAAAAGTAACCTAGGACAATTATACAGGAGATTCCTGGTCCAGGCGCCTTCACAGAAAGTCCTGATGGATATGGCAAGTCGAGGGAAAAATTCGCAAAGACATCGACAGCAAGTTAATTGTGGCCATTTTTACAGCCATCATTAGTATCGATACCCACAAAGAAGAAATTGGGCTGGAGTACTTTCCTCAGCTTTTAGAGTATATGGCAGAATTTGTCATGAAGGGTCTGACTGAGTGCCAAACCTATCGCTAATTTTTCCATAAAGGGGAATAGCTATGGCCAATTCCGCATTAAATGGAATGGGTACCCTGCTGGTAAACAAGGCCTTCGGCAGACATGCTGAGGAAGCCCTTAAGGTTGTAGCAGATGAAGTCGAGAGATTGGAAGGAGGGTCTGAGCATAAATGATTTGTTTGACAGGATAGTCCAATCTCAGTCCCTACAGGTAGACACCATCAGCGGAACGACCTTGACCTCCAAAGCTCATCTCAAAGCGGTGGAAGCCGCGCTGGGATTGGCCCAAGAAGACTCTCAGTTGTACAGCAATTAGAATTGCAGAAACAAAGCGCCTATACTGGACACTCCTTGGGGGAGCCAGCTTAGGCGCTTTGTCTCTACTCTACTTAAACAAGCCCGTGTACTGTCCGTATCCTTCCTTCTCCAAATCTTCCTTGGGGATGAACCTTAAGGAAGCGGAATTGATGCAATACCGCAGTCCACCGGCCTCCTTGGGTCCATCGGTAAAGACGTGGCCCAAATGAGAATCCGAGGGTTTGCTGCGCACCTCGGTGCGCGTCATGCCGTGGCTCTTATCCAGCCTTTCTTCCACCAGGTCCTTTTGCAGGGGCCTGGTAAAACTGGGCCAGCCACAGCCCGAATCAAATTTATCCTGGGAAGTAAAGAGAGGCTCTCCCGAGGCTATGTCGACATAGATTCCCTCACGCTTTTCATCCCAATACTCATTCTGAAAGGGAGGCTCGGTACCGTCCTCCTGGGTGACATGGTATTGCATTTTCGTAAGCCTCTCCTTGAGAACGGATTTCTCTTGCTTTTGGGACCAGTGTTCCCGAATAAACTCGTCCCGACCAGAACTCTTGC
>DAIOXA010000148.1:1699-2827 GCA_036758185.1 Bacillota bacterium | reverse complement strand
GGGCGGGATTCTTCTTATAAAAACCCTGGTGATAGTCCTCGGCGGGCCAAAAGTCCTGGGCCGGCAGGATGGGGGTGACGATGGGAGCATCAAAGCGGCCACTGTCAGCCAGGGCCTGCTTGGAGGCTTCGGCTGCCGCCTGCTGTTCTGGGGTATGGTAGAAAATTGCAGTATGGTATGAGCTGCCCTGGTCGCAGAACTGCCCGCCGGCATCGGTGGGATCAATCTGGCGCCAGAACATCTCCAGCAACGTCTCATAGGGTAGGATTTTCGGGTCATATGTTATCTCTATAGCCTCCACATGACCGGTGCCCCCGGCGCAGACCTGTTCATAGGTGGGATCGGGCAGTATATCCTGACATTACCTCAATTACGCCGGGGTATTCGTCAAAGGGGGAAACCATGCACCAGAAACACCCCCCGGCAAAAGTCGCCAGTTCGTATTTTGACACTTCCATCACTCCTTGCTCTATATTATTACCAAAATCCGGGAAAAGAGCAATATTATTGCTTTACATCGCTCTGTCGGCGGGATATGCTAACTATACAAATTTGTCCAAGGAGGTTGGTTAAATGACCATTTGGTTTTCGGAGCATTACACCGACGGCTGCAAATTTGACATCAAGATAAAACAACATTTGCATAGAGAGCAGTCCCCTTTCCAGAGAATAGACTTCTTTGACTCCGATGAGTTCGGGATCTTCTTTACCCTGGACGGCTACATGATGGTCAACGAGAAGGACGAATTCATCTACCATGACATGATTGCCCATGTTCCCATGGCCGTCAATCCCGACATAAAAAACGTCCTGGTCATTGGCGGCGGCGATGGCGGCGCCATCCGGGAGCTGACCAGGTACGACAGTATTCAGCAAATCCACTTGGCAGAAATTGACGAGCGAGTGGTCAGGCTTTGCCAGCAATACTTGCCCGTCACTTCTGCCAAGCTCACTGACCCCCGGGTACAGATGTTCTTTGTCGACGGCATTGAGTTTGTCAAAAGACACACAAACCATTACGACCTCATCATCATAGACTCCACCGACCCCATTGGGCCGGGAGTGGGACTGTTTACCATTGAATTCTACAGAGATTGTTACACCGCCCTCAATAGTACCGGCATCCTC
>DAIOXA010000148.1:0-1661 GCA_036758185.1 Bacillota bacterium | reverse complement strand
ATGCCAGGGAAATGATCAGAGCCCATGCCAAGCTGCGGGAGGTCTTTGAGGTCTGTAAGGTCTACCAGTTTCACATGCCTACATACGCCTCGGGACACTGGCTCTTTGGCTTCTCCAGCAAGGGCTATGATCCCGTTAGGGATCACAAGAGACAGAAGTGGGAGAGTCTTGGCCTCAGGACCAAGTACTATAATTCCGACCTTCATGTCGGTTCCTTCGCCTTGCCAACCTATGTCCAGGAAATGCTGGAAAACGCGTAAACAAAGGGGCTGTCCCGCGACAGCCCCTTTTTGTTCATTAAATTTCTTCAAACCTGGCAGTAAAGAAGCGCAGCTGCTTGGGCTCATAGACAAAGCGCAAGCCCTTTATGTCTTCTTTATGCTTGTACAGATTGATGACCGCTTCCGCCACCAGGTCCAGGTGCCTGTAGGTGTAGACCCTGCGAGGAATTGTCAGCCGTACAGTTTCCAGTTTTGGCTTGTGATTCTTGCCGGTCTTGTTGTCCCGACCGGCGGACACATTACCCCTTTCCATGGAGCGGACCCCGGATTCCAGGTATAAGTTTGCCGCTAAGGATTGGGCAGGAAATTGTTCTTGATCCAGATGGGGGCAGAATCTCCGGGCATCCAGGAATACTGCATGACCGCCCACCGGCTCAATGATGGGAATCCCCGCTTCCTTCAGCCTATCCCCCAGGTATCTTACCTGAAGGACGCGATGCTGTATGTAGTCAAATTGCATGGACTCCATCAGCCCGATAGCTAGCGCCTCCATATCCCGGCCAGCCATGCCGCCGTAGGAGGGCATGCCCTCAAAGACCACCACCAATTCCTTGGCGGCTTGGAATAGGTCGTCATCTCGGAGGGCCAGAAAACCGCCGATGTTGACGATGCCGTCCTTCTTGCCGCTCATGGTTGCACCATCGGAATAGCTGAACATCTCCTGCACTATTTCCAGGATGGACTTATCTTGGTAGCCTTCTTCCTGTTCTTTAATAAAGTACGCGTTCTCGGCAAACCTGGTGGCATCGTAAAACACCTTGATCCCGTGTTTCGCCGTCAGTTCCCTGACGGCCCGCATATTGGCCATGGAAACGGGTTGCCCACCGGCAAGGTTGACAGTGACAGCCAAGCATACATAGGCAATGTTTCCGGCGCCCTGCTCCGCAATTAGCTTTTCCAGCTTAGTGAGGTCAATATCACCCTTAAAGGGAATGTCCAGGCCGGCCTCATGAGCCTCATCCCTGATTACATCGACAAAGATCCCACCGTTATACTCTTGATGAAACCTGGTGGTGGTAAAGTACATATTTCCTGGGACATATTGCCCCGGCGCAATGGCAATTCGCGAGAGAATATTCTCTGCGCCCCGACCCTGGTGAGTAGGGACCAGGTGAGGGAGGCCAAAGATCTTGCGGACTGTCGCCTCTAGATGCTTAAAGTTCTTGCTGCCAGCATAGGCCTCGTCACCCAGCATAAGCCCCGCCCACTGCTTATCGCTCATGGCATTGGTGCCGCTATCCGTCAGCAGGTCAATATAGACATCTTCCGAGTCAATCAGGAAGGTGTTATACCCTGCCCCCTTGATGACCTTTTCCCTCTCCTCCCGGGTGGTCATCTTGACGGTTTCGACACTCTTGATCCTGTAGGGTTCCGCGGGAT
>DAIOXA010000147.1:0-5034 GCA_036758185.1 Bacillota bacterium | reverse complement strand
GAAGAGGTAAGTATAGGTTCTACTCCCACCGTGCGCTGGGGAGGAGCCGTTCCTGGGGTTACAGAAATACGCCCCGGCAACTATGTATTTTATGATGCTACCCAAGTGGCCCTGGGCGTAGTTGAGTCTGGGCAGTGCAGCCTCAAGGTAAGGAGCACTGTGGTGAGTCGGCCTGCCCCCGAAAGGGTCATAATAGACGCCGGCGCAAAGGTTCTTGCCTTGGATCAAGGCGCCCATGGCGGCGGTGTCGTGCAGGGATTTGGCCTGCTGGAGCACAGGTGTTGGGTTTTGTCTCGTCTTTCCGAAGAACACGGGGTTATTGAAGGACAAAATTTACCAGAGATTGGAGAACACGTGGATATAATCCCTAACCACGCCTGCCCCGTAATAAACTTGGCGGATACCGTTGTGGTTAGCGACAGCACCCTGTGGCGGGTTGCTGCCCGGGGGCAAGTGCGCTAGCGGAATACTCCGGATTGGCCAGGGGCACCCTGTAAAGGGAGGTATCCCAATGCCAAAAAAGAAGCCGCAGTTTCCATTGTTTCCCCATGTTCGCAATGCCTTCGGAATGGATATAAGTCGCCAAGAGTTTCTTCAAATAACGGGATTATCTGATATGGAAAAGGTTCACCATGTACCTATAATAGTCCAGGGTTGTTGGTCCAACAATTGGGTACCAGGCTGGGAATTTGAACAAGAGAATAAAGACAATGACCCGGGTCACGACCATGCTTGAATTTTTGTTCACCATTTTGGTGGACTTTTTCTGTTTGAGGGAGGAGATATCTACTTTTTGGCGAATATAAAACATGCTGAGGAGTTTGGGGGGAATAGGTATGACTGTACAGACTTTTTTGGAGCTTTATTTGCTCGAAGTGGCCATCGGCATAATCCTTCTTGGGTTAGTCATACATACGGCAATTTTGTCTCGACGGTTACGGTCTTATAAAAAAATGACCACCTTGGTCAAGGGTGGCGCCCTAGAAGAACATATCTGCAGTTTAGAGGTGCGTTACACCGAGCAACAGGCGATGCTCGATAACCTTAGCAACAATATCCAGGCCATTGATGTAGAGCTCAAGTCTTTTCCCCAGCACTGGCACCTTATGCGTTACAACGCCTTTGATAATACGGGAAGCGACCTGAGTTTTACCCTGGCCCTACTGAATGATTATAAAGATGGGTATGTTTTGACCAGTATTTTTGGCAGAGAAGACTCTCGGGTATATGCAAAACCTGTTATCCAGGGGAAGTCCCAGTACGCTTTATCGGAAGAAGAACAGCAGGCCATTGAGGCAGCCATGAAAAAATAACCGGTAAGGATCCGGATAAGGAGAGGGGGGAAGCCGATGCAGAAAACCAGAGAAGAGAAATTTACCATCATGGTTGTGCCCCATTCTCAGAAACCTCCCTTTAGTTTTAGGCTCCCCCTTGTGCTGCTGCAAGCTGTGGGGTTAGCCCTTGTGTTTGTGCCCACTTTCCTAGTCAGCTTTTTTAATAGTTACAGTTCGGCCAAAGCCATCTATCCCGAGCTTGAACTCTTGCGCAACGATAACCAAATCAAAAGCGAGCAGATTGGCCAGCTGGCCAATGAGACTCAGAAGATGTTAGACAATCTCCAGAGGGTACAAACTCTGGAGAGAAAGCTTATGGAAATGAATGATCTGGACGATTCAACATCCCTTCCGTTGACTCCGGAACACTTAAGTGAAAGTGAAGAGGCCAACAACTTTCGGACTCATGTAGTTTCCCGAAGCTATACCACTGTTGACCGTACCATGTCCGGAATCCAAGTTTTACAAACAGCCCTGCCTGATCAGGAAGACCGCATGGCCACCCTCAAAGAGACCATCGAAGAACAACAGCGCCGGGAGGCGGCAACACCTTCGCGCTGGCCAACATGGGGTCGGATTACATCGCCCTTTGGTTGGCGCAGACACCCCATTACATGGAGACAAGATTATCACACCGGCATTGATATTGCCGGGAGCAAAATATATGGAAGTCCAATTTATGCTACTGCCAAGGGAACCGTTACCTTCGCTGGATATAGGGCTAGCTACGGGTACTTGGTCATCATAGAGCACGGGTATGGATTCTCTACTTACTATGCACACCAAAGCAGGTTAAAAGTAAAGGCAGGCCAAGCAGTAGAGACTGGCGATGTGGTGGGGTATGTAGGAAACTCCGGCGTGTCCACCGGCGCACATCTTCATTACGAGGTTCGCCGCTGGGGTACTCCTGTAAATCCGATAAACTACTTACCTTAGCATTGCCAGGGTGCGCCGTAATGGGCTGCCAGCAACAGCACTTTTACTAATAAGAGGGGGGCCAATATGTTTAAGAAAAATCAAGATATTGACAGCACCAAAATCGACACCATTATCGGCAAAGAAACGTCAATCAACGGAACCATAGAGGCCAAGGGCATTCTCCGAGTGGACGGCAGGATTACTGGTCAGCTTAATACCAATGGAGATGTTATAATTGCCGCCAGTGGGACAGTTGAAGCGGATGTCCGGTGCAGGAGCATTTCCATTGCCGGAACCCTAAAGGGCAATGTAGAAGCCACAGGAATTCTTGAAATCGAACCCTCCGGCAGGATGATAGGGGATATTACCGTGGCCAAACTGGCCATTGGGGATGGGGCGACCTTTGACGGCGTCTGTAAAATGCAATCCCAGGTAAAGCAGGAGAAAATCACCAAACAACAGGCATGAATTGTGGCCGGGCATCAGCGATGCCCGGCCATTACTTGTTTGCCTGAGAAGGCCGCCAGTAAACTCGAACAAATTACTTCGGCCATCTTGACCACCAGGGAAAGGCGGGTGTTTTGGAGAACAAAGTATTCCATAAACCCTCCAACATTGACGACGCCAGTGATATATGCATCTCCCACCAGGGGAAGATGTTTGTTGACGCCGGCGCCGGGTTGCAGAGAGCCTGCGCCAATGTTGACAGTGCCCACCCCATCAATACTGCCCAGGGACGCGTCAATGGCCACCGTCCACTTTGGGGGATTTTGTTGAATTAGCTCCAGTGTCTGAGTCAAATTGGCAGCATGAACAGGATGGTCCAGGCAGCCCAAGACGGAAAAGGGAGCAGCAGATCTGGTTAAATTGGTCCCTATCAGCGGCCCTAGGCTGTCCCCAGTGGATCTGTCGGTGCCGATACAGAGAACAAGAATATCCTCCGGCATGACGATGGGCTGATTGTACAATGTTAATAAAGCCTGGCTGATGATGCTGGCTGCATCAGCTTGAGTATATTTAACCCGGGCAAAATGCTGGGGAGCAGAGTACTTTTTTGCCATGGCGCCCTCCGGTAACATTATGATAATGGTAAATGTGTATGTAAACTCGTTACATAAAATACCCTTACCGCGAATAAATTGCGGTGAGGTGAGGATATGCCCAGAAATAATATATTTCCTGTAGCTGCCGCCTACTGTGGTGCAGTCATTGGCGCTGGTTTTGCAACTGGACGGGAAGTGGTGGAGTTTTTCAGCGTCCATGGCAGGGAGGGAATTTACGGTGTCGCCCTGGCAACAGCCCTTTTTATGTGGGCAGGAACTACAATATTAGATGTTACCCACTGCCATCCCGTTTATTCTTATCTAGACTTTCTTCGCCGTGTTCTCTGCCATAACGTCCTAGTGGTGGTAGCCGATATTCTCTTTTTGGCGACACTGCTGACGGGGACAGGGGTCATGGCTGCTGCAGCCGGCGCCATCCTGTGCCGTTGGGGGATGAATTATACCGTGGGCTGTGCAATCTTTTTGGCTGTATCTGTCCTCATCCTGATCCGGGGAAGTACGGGGTTTATCCAGGCAAACGCCTGGTTGGTGCCGGGGATGACCCTCATTATCGTGGCTTTATGTCTGGCTCAGATCAGTGTCCCCGCCGGGGTAAGCTTTTCTGGCCCATATGGTTCCGCCTTTTTATATGTCGCATACAATACTGCCATTGCCGCTGTGGCCCTTTCCACCCTCAAGGAACATTTGACAAAAAAGACGGTGCTGTGGAGTGGATTGGTTGGCGGCTTGGTGTTGGGACTCCTCTTACTCTTGGTCTACTTGGGTGTCACAGGGTTGCCGGGCCAGGCAGAGATTCCCATGGGGGAATTGGCAGGGCTGTGGTTGGGAAAGGGTCAGTGGATCTATGAGCTGGTCCTATTGGCGGCAGTCTTGACCACTGTCCTGGCTAATATGCACGGATTAGCTAGCCGTGTGGCTAGCCAGGGCAGATGCCGGCCGGTGTTGATGCTGGTGGCCGCCATGGGCTTGGCAATATCCCAGTATGGGTTCGCCTCTTTGGTAGGCATGCTTTATCCGCTGCTGGGAGCGTGTAATGTAGTGCTTTTGGCGGGTTTATGCTATTATAGTTTCATAAGATTACGAGGCCTGCTTAAGTAGGGGGTTGGGCGATGAAGGCGAGGAGCAGGGAGATACTTAATCAATTATTACACTTTGGGGGCTTATTGGTATTGGCCATTGCCATTGCCGAGCTAGTTGCCCTGACCAAGTACCCTGCCTGGGCGCAAGCTGGCCTCATCTTTACCGGAACCAAGATTCTGGGGGACGCCGCAGTGGTGATTTTTAGCCGGGAACGGAAGTATCTGTACTTTGAGGACTACCTGCGGGAACTTTTGATCTTTATGGTCGTCGCATTCTTAGGCATCCTGGGACTCGTCTCAATAGAGCATTACTTGGGAGGCTCGGTGTGGGTCCCGTTGTTGGCCGCCGCCTTGGCCTTTATCTGGCGCTAAGGAGGTCTATTCCCCCCTTCTGTCCCGTAATATTATGCAGGGGGGGAGGACTTTGTTTCCGTGGCTGGATTTGCTTTTGTCAGCAATACTGATTTGGTCTGCTATCTCCGGTTACATTTCAGGGACAATGAGAGCAGGCGTTAGGTTGTGTGCAAGTCTTGGGGCCTTGTTCTTGCCCCTGCCCTTTGCCGCTAATTGCGCTAAGTATTTGCGCCCTCTGGTTGAACCGGTGTTTTGGGCCGCCTGGGACCAAAGGGCTGTGACCGT
>DAIOXA010000146.1:0-5051 GCA_036758185.1 Bacillota bacterium | reverse complement strand
CTCTACAATCTTTCCATTAGCCACTGGCAGGGGCGATATCTTGGCCCAAAAGGCTAACTGCTCTTCCAATGTAAGCTTGGGAAACAAGGCCAACTCTTGAGGGACATAACCTATAGCACTGCGAAGTTTGTGTCCGTAGCTCTTCGACAGACGACCATTATAAGTGATGGTGCCTGCGTCAGTCTTCAGTAACCCGGCCACTATTTCCAACAAAGTGGTCTTCCCCGCACCATTAGAACCTAACACAGCAACTCGATCACAGCTACTTACGGATAAATTGATTTCTTTTAGCACCGGCGTATTGTTGTACTGTTTGGTGATGCCATTAATTTCGACTTGCATACTTCCACCTCACTAAGACCAGGCTGAAGCCGAAAAGCCCCAAGGCAATCCAGCCTAAATAACAGAGGGCAGTCACGTTAGCTGCACTACCAGCCTCCACCAGCCAATATTGGGGTAGTAAGTATTTTCCCGACCAGGTTAGGAGGGGACTCGCTAGGACTGTGCTGAAAATGGCGACGCAACTTCCCGACATCAAGGCGTGCTTCTTTGTCTTGCTCCAGCAAGAGACTGCAGTTCCCAGGAAGGTACAACCCAAGACGTATAAGGCAAATGCCCCCAGAAGTTGTGGCCAGTTCTTTGCCAAGGTAGGGAAAGCATACACCAGCATTCCGAAAGTTGCGAGCATCTGGGGACAGCCCAGAAGAAACCCGGCAGCACTGTTTCCTATAAAATAAGTCAAGGGCTTGACGCCACATAACTGTAATCGCCTTTGCAGTTGTTCATCCCGGTCTTCCGAAAACCATTGATTAACATAAACAGAAAAGAGCATTGTGATGAAGGCAGCGGTTAGTAGGACCGTTGGCAACAGCGGTTGATCCGGGAGACTTGCCGCCTCGCCTTCCCCAAAGGCAGGCAGCTCCATAGCAGAAATGGTAAACAAGGGGATAGGTTCCCACTGAGCATCGGTAAAATCCCAGGCCTGCTGCCACAGGTCTGGAGGGCCCTGCATTTGGTAACGGAGGAAGCTATCCACCACCCAATCTGCAGCGGCATGATTGCTGACAAACCTCATAACCTGGGAAGCGACCACTTCTTTAACAAAGGGCGTTGCCATGGAGGCAGGTGTGGAATATATCTCAATAGCCCCAGGGTAATATCCATCACCGATGTTGTCCTGGAATCCCTGGGGAATAACCACGGCGCAGTCGGCGCTATTAGTGAGGACCTGTCGCTGTGCCTGATTGACATCGAGTACTAGGACCCGCAGGACCTCGATGGATTCTAGCTTCTCAACCACCTGACGTGAGTAGGAGCCATGGTCCAGATCGACTACGACAATGGGCACACGAGTCCCATGCAGCGTTGTATGAAAGAAGGAAGTTATCAGGATAATTAAGACTACGGGGAAAAGGATGAGCATTAACCAGTTGGTGACAGCAGAAAGGGCAATTTTTAACCTGAGGGTGGCAAGGTGAAAAATGACCTTCATCCCCTTCGCCCCCTAAGTTTTACGCTTTCTGCCAGGTAAGAGGCGACAAATAAGGCTATTGTCGTAAGAACCATGGCGCCAACACTGGTTGTGACAACTCCTTGATTAAATATAAAGGCCGAATGGAGAAACCCTTCCCTCATCCAAAAGGAAGGGGTTGTTCTGCTCAATACACCCATCCATTGGGGTAAAAAAGAAATGGGGAGGATATTGCCACCCAGGACTGTCAACACCGAGACCAGTCCTATACCAACAGACAATTCCAAATAAGGGTGCGAGGACAGGGAGGACAGAAACGTGAATAGCATGCTAATGTTGGCAGCCATGCCAAGGAGTACTACTATCAGAGACAGCCAATTTCCAGTGATCTTTCCCTGTACAACCAACAGATATAGTGCCAAGATTATGGTCAGTTGGATGCACAGAAAAGAAAAGATGACGAAGAACTTGGCAGTAATCTTTGTTGCCGTGGTAAGGCCATTGGCTAATAGGCGTTTTTCCACGCCAGGAGAATAATCCTGTCGAACAACCGTCAAAAGGTAGAGTCCCATGAGCAGAGCCATGACAACGCTAGTGGCGGCGCCATAGTACTCTTCCAGATGGAAGGAACCGGTTTCAGTGAGGACGGTGTCGGTATAAATTTGCCTCCTGCCCAGAGATTGTAGAGAGAAGTCTATAATAGCCTGATTGACTTCGGAATTTAGAATGCTGACGCTAACCTCATCCCGCAAAAAATAGTAAATGGTGTTAACGCCACTTTGGGCAGCGCTGATCAAGTCGGCACCGCTCCTCATCATGGCAAGGAATAGACGGTACTGTAAAGGCCGTTGGGGGTTGCCAACGACATCAATGGGAATGTTTTTACCTGCCCGCATATTGGCGGCAAAGCGCTGGGGGATGACAACCAGGGCCGCGACCTCATCATCCTTGACCATGGCGCGTCCCTGGTCCATATCCACCGTCAGAAACTGGACCACCCCTAGAAAATCGTCAGAGGAGGCTAATTGCAGAATAATCATCTTAGTTTCTAGTGATTGGTCCAAATCCACAACAGCCACATCAAAGGGCTCGACAAAGGATTCAGAAGCAAACAAAGGCTGAAGGGCGTAAAGGATAAATAATGCACAGACAACGGGAAGCAGTAAAAATAACAACATAACCGAGAGTTGTCTGGACATCGTTTTCCATTGCAGTTGAAAAAGAGCCATGACTTTCATGAGCATCCCTTGGCAAGAAATACTTGCTTGCCTAGTATAATAATTGTTCCAGACTGTTTGAAATGTCCTCGAGGATTTCCAGCAACTCGTGTTCACTCAGATCGGTGACATTTGTGGTCGCGGAAGGAGTTAGCGTGGGCTCTTAATATCTAGGCTGAAGCTAGCGTTCTCGGAATCTCCCCAATAATCCTCTACTCTGATGTTCGCTGCCAGATGGATGTCTTGGTTAGAGTAATCACGTTTGATGTTCTGATCTAGAGTATAGCTAATGGCGCCACTGATATGGAGCAAGTCCCAACCGTCGTCGAAATGTAGCACAAAATCGGTTTCCCTAGTAGGGCCGGTAATGCTAGTATCCAATTTTAAGGTCGGACCAATTTCACCATCGCTCTTGACCACTAATTCTGTCTGGGCCTTGTCTGCCTGAGAAACAGAGTCCCAACTTATTTCGAGATCTGAGTAATAATCAGATATGGTCAGCTTCCGATTGGAATCAGTTTTACCCTTGTCCTGCCAGTTGGTAGCCTCAAACAAAAAGTTGGAAATATCATCGGGATGGTAGGAATCGGCAACATCAAGGGCGGTGAGGCAGTGCACGATGTTGTTTTTACCGTCGATGATCAGCTCGCACCTAAAGCCGTTGGGAAATAAGGTATATTCCATTAGATTACTTTTTAAATCCCGCAGGGAATTCTTAACTTCCTGTTTCCATTCCTGGGGCGTGAGAAAACTCTGGAATGAAATGAAGTTAGCCAGTTCATCATCATCGGCGGCCATATCAACGAGGTCGACGAGCAGGGTCTTTACTTCGTCCCCAGATAGGGTGAGGGTCACTTTATTGAATTTCTTTCCTTGAAAAGTAACTCCCTTTTCTAAGGTAAAGTACTCCTTCTGAAGGAAAGACATAATGTACTTAGCATAAGGTTCCAGAAAAACTGTTCCGGCGACATCATGTTGGCGCGCAAAGACATTGTTAAGTTGGGCAGGACCGGAGTAGTATGGGTCCAGCTCCTCCATAAAGCTGCCAAATTTACCATTCTCTACATAAAGGTACTTATCGTACAGATACGGAAGCTTTAACCCTGTATTAGTTTCCGACTGGAATACCTCCATCTGAAAAACATTAGCTCCATTTGTCTGAAGGGCAAGAGAAGCCATACCCTGGGCTTTTTTTGGGTCAATGTTTGTGGTTACGCCAATGGAGCTACGTCGCAGGGCAATACCTTGATCCAGACCAGGGATATCGGCATCCCCGGATATGGTAATCTCATTGCGATAAGCATCGGTAGCAATGCGCTCCAGTAAATCCGGATTCTCTCCAAAAATCTGCTGGAAGGGATTGATAACATCTTGAAAGCCATTGTTAAGAGATTGAAAGAAAATATTTTTGGGATTATTACCTTGGATCATAGCGTAGGTTAGTCCAGCGCTGAGCAGAAGAAGGGCTATAATCGGGATAAAAATAAATATGGGTCTTCCCTTCCCTTTGCGAGACGGCATGCCTTTCCTTTCCCTGCCGTCGTCAGTTTTGACGCCGCAGTTATCACAAAATTTTGCATAGGGGGTAAGCTGACTTCCACAAGATGTGCAGTAATTCATAAATACACCTCCATAGAAATAGTGGTTGCCAAATAGCTAGCAATTCACCTGATATAAGCTTTCTTATCTATCATTCCACAACCCCCGTTTATTTCCTTTATTTTGACATAATCCTCCATTTTTACCCATGTGCTGAACGAGTATGTAAGCGTCGAATAGTCCACACCTATTCAGTCAAGCCCATTTTTGTCTGTAAACTACTCTTGCGAACCAGCTGCCCAGCTATTATGCAGTGCCTCTCGGACGTATTTTGGGAATGAATGATATGGATCATCCATGTTAATCTGACGGACTTTCTGGCTTTCCTTGAACATATTGTATCCCCTCCGGTGGACCATGGTTGTTGGACTCATTGGCATGGTAGTCCCTAATCACCAATGTCCTTCTCTCCCCTATCTCAAGGGATTTTGCACTATCCAAGAAATTGAGTACTTGACTACGCGCCTTGGCCAGATAATAATTGCTGCGGGCTTCCATAAACTCCTGGATGGCTTCCTTAGTTATCCGCCACTGGCCAACTTTCACTGCCCTGATTTCGCCAGCATTGATGAAATCCCGCACTGACTTTTCCGATACGCCGAGGATCTCAGCGACATCGGCGACAGTATATAGTTGTTGCAGCTTTTTCATTTTACACTACTCTTTATCACTGCTTATTATTAGTTATTATACTATGCTGGGCTTTGAAGAGTAGTGTGTGATATTGTCTGTAAAATGGCTTTTTAGTTTTTGGCATACAAAGG
>DAIOXA010000145.1:0-5144 GCA_036758185.1 Bacillota bacterium | reverse complement strand
AGGAAGGACAATGAAGATGCTGGCCCTCTTTACCCGCCAATTGGCCGCCATGCTTCGGGGTGGCCTGTCCTTGGTCACCGCCCTTAAGCAGCTGGAGGAGGTATTTCCCCACAAGAAATTTACAGATGCCGCCCAGGCAATTGGCCAGGGATTAGCCCAAGGCCACAGCTTTCATTCCCTGCTTCGGGATCATCATCCCCGCCTGTTGCCTGCCTTCTATGTAAAGATGGTAGAAAGCGGAGAGATGGGCGATAGCCTGCTCCCAGCCCTGGACACCCTAGCAGATTACTACAATGAGCGTCAACACATCAAAAACCGCCTGTTGCGGATAATGTTCTACCCCTTCCTCCTCATATCGGTGGCCATGGCCAGCGGACTCTTCGCCCTCTGGTATGTGGTTCCCACCTTTGGCAGTCTCTATGCCACCCTGGGGGCGGATATCCCCCCGGCGACAAAACAGGTTTTCGCAGTGGCCAATTTCCTCACTCCCGCCCGCTTAGGACTGGGAACCGGGGTTATTGCGCTCCTCTTGGCAGTGACAATAACCTTGGTAAGCAAAAAGCTAAAATGGCCGACGCTGGCTAAGCTACCTCTGGCAGGACCCATACTCTGCTACTGGTTTTGCCGGGTCAGCTCGATGATCGTCGGCGCTGGCCACACATTGGAACTGGCCCTGATCATGGTCAGCACCGTCTCGGGACGGGGACCGGCTCCCAGAGCTCTGGAGCAAATCCGGGCAGGCAACACCCTCTACACTGCCCTGGAGGAGAGTCCCGGAATCCTCAGATCCTTCATTGCCCAGGGTGAAACCACCGGCCAGCTCCCTGCAGCCCTGACCCGGGCCACAGAATACTACCGCACCAGGGTAGAGGAGTCACTGGACGATTTCCAACGTCTGCTGGAACCCTTGGCCGTCCTCCTGGTAGGGGGCGTAGTCGCCCTCATGCTCCTGGTTCTCATGCTCCCCATGCTCCAACTATCCCGTGCCTTTTGAGCCTAGTCCCAGAAAGAGAGGTGCTCTAAATGCTAACCAATGTCAAAGGCTTTACCCTGATGGAAATCCTCGTTGTCGTCACCATCATCGGCATCCTGGCCGCCATCGCCGTCCCCAGCTATATTTATGCCGTGGATAGGGGGAGGCAAGAGGCATGTGCAACCAACATCCAAACTATAACTACTCAAGTAGTAAGGTACAAGTTAGAAAGAGGACAGGAAATAGGCCCTAAACAAGATATTGTTCAGTTCTTGCAGGAACATAATTACTTGGAGGGGGTAACAGTTAAGTGTCCCTACGCCATAATACAAGAAAAGGAAAACGGGGGGGAGGGAGTGGTGGAGGAAGCTCAGATAGTCTACAAACTAGACGATGATGGCAAGGTCAAGTGCTCCTACTGCAACAAAGATGTGCAGACTCAACCATAAAGCCTACATTCTCATGGAAGTAGTCGCTGCCACCGCCATCATTGCTATCGCCGCCCTAGCCCTTTCCGCCGCCCTCATCACGGCGACCCATATTTCCGTCACCTCCCGAGCCATCACCCACGGCCGCCTCTTGGCCCAATCCCACTTGGAAATGGCCGCTGCCGGCGTCGCCCCAACCCACCTCCACGACCACAACCTAATCAGCACCCTGACGACTCTGGAGCAAGACGGCCGAATCCTCTGGCAGGTAGAGGTCACTGGCCCCAACCTACATAAACCCCTGATGGTGGTGGGTGGCCCATGAACAAAAAAGGGACCATTGCTCTAGAGGCGCTAATAGCCTCCGGCCTGATCCTGTTACTTTTTACAGTGCTGGCCAGCCTCTTCATCGTGTTCTGGCAATCCTGGCATGAGACCACTCAAGATAACCGTCAACGCCAGTGGGCTGCCATGGCCTTTGAATACTTGGACAGAGATATAAGGGCGTCCCAGAAAGTTAGTGTAAACGACAGTTCTATTCGGGTTTCCAATGGCCCATACGAGTACAGAATGAGCAGTAAAGAAGATTCATTCCACAGAAAATATGGGCTGAATAATACGTATTATGCCCTGGCCGTGGTGGATTCTGCTGTTTGGTGGTGGGAGGGAGAATTATTATGGGTGGAACTAAATTTCCCCAACGCAAGCTATCGTTGCTGCTATTACATCCCCGAAGAAAAGCGCTGAGCCAGAAGGGGTCTGCCATGCTGCTGGCTCTGATCCTGACCATGGCAATTCTCCCGGCAGCAGGAACCTTGGCCTACATCGCACGCCGTGACTTAGAATCTGCTCTGGATGACTACCATCGGATCAGGGCACTCTACGCCGCCCAGGGCGCAATTGCTTGGATAGAGGCTGACCTCCAAAATGACGGAGATGGGCAGATCATTTGGCCGGACCAAAGTACTACTTTAGACATTTTCATCCAGAAAAAAACCGAGTCCTGGACAATTGCCGTCACCGCCCATTGCGGCAGTTCAGTAGCTAAAGCAGCAGAAGCGATCCCGAAACCGTCAGGAGACGAGGAGGATCCAGAGCTGTCTTGATGCCAACGCAATTAGGGATGCAATAGGAGTGCAAACATGGTAGAACTATCTTGTAATTAGGTGGTGTGATTATACATGGCCCTGACGTGGATTAAAGAATCGGGACCAGATGAAAAGTACGCTACACCCAAGAACGAGCATGATACGGGCTATAAGTTTCGATTGTCCGGCAAAGCGATCTTCCTTCAGCTGCTGCAAAGCTTCGTTCGGCAAGGCTGGGTAGAGCAGGTGGACGAAGAAAATATTATGCGCCTAGAGGTAAATCCTTTATCCTGCAAGACTTCGTCGGCAAAGAAGCAGACCTAGTCTATCGCCTCAACCTGGGCGACAAGGATATCATCTTCTATCTGTTAACGGTCGAGCAAGTTGTGAAGGTGACGGAGCTGTCCCTGGATGAAGTGGCGGAACTAAAAAAGGAACTGGAAGACTAAAACTGCGCCCTAATCCACTATGGATTGGGGAGCAAAACCATTGGGACTATGGCTTGTTCAGTGTCTCCTGCTATCGCAGGTTTTTCTTCACTATAAGTGGCAAGGGTTATCTATGAATTTTCAGTTGACTCTAATTAAGGGAAATGGTAAAGTACTGGCAGAATAAGGGTCTATGGTTATAGTTGCTATCCCTGCATGATATTAGCCTGCGGACGGTTTCTTATTACATCGAAAGGGGGAAAGGAAAGCATGAGAAAGGTATTATTAATAATCCTATCTTTACTTTTATTTTTCCCTTTGACTATGCATAGCAGTGATGCTTATTTTACCGATTCTGAAAGTATAGGAGTGAGCATTTCTGCTGCCGAAGATAGTCCCTATTTTGTAATTGAATTGTTATCTGAAGGGGCACAGAGTTTTGATCCCCCAATTAGTAGCGGAAGCAATAATACCTTTAGGGTTGATTGGTATAAATCAAAAGAGATAGAATACGGGAAATCGGGGGTCGGCATAGGCACCGTTATTAGTCACGTTCCTGACATAGCGATCAGGATTGAGTTTGTGATCGCAGAGGGCGATAATTTTTTTACAGTAAAGCAAATTAACAACCTAACTGGCGACACTAACTTGGAGATATCGAGAAAGAATGAAGATTTTGTGGGAGACTTCCTTACAGTCAATTTCCAGGTGTACGATAACCATGGTCGGGTATTGTTGGCCGAGAGCTTCCCCATTTATGTGCACCCCTAACGGTACCGGAAATATCTCCTCTTTGCCTATCATTGGCTTTATGGGATAAATCCCCCTGGGAAGGTTATTATCCCTGCGCTGGAACCAGGATCATTTTGATACTTACAAGTGTTTGAGCCGCTGGCGCCTCCCAGACAACCTTCCCCTGTAACAACTTTTGACTAAACTGGAAAAACTAATCCTTCCAGGATGAAATTGGATAATCCCCTTGTCTTTAAGGCAAACTACTTACTAGCTTGCAAGATAACAGGGGGTATTTTTTATGCGTCCAGGCAACTTTGCCGTCCGTCGACCCGTCATGATGTTGATGCTTATGGTGTTGGTAATCCTTTTGGGGGTAATCTCGTTGGGTCGCCTTAACCTGGAGTTGTTGCCTCGCTTTCAGCCCCCGGTCTTTGCCGTGTACACCGCCTGGAGGGACTCTTCGCCCCAGGAGGTCTCTACCATGATAACCCAACCCTTGGAGGGGGTGGTGGCCACCGTCAGCGGCATGAAGGCCTTAACCTCGGTCTCTGCCGAAGGGGCATCGGTGATAATCTGCGAATTCGACTGGGGCAGCAATTTAGATGCCGCCCGAGATGATATAAAAGAAAGACTGGGGTTTGTTCTCCTGCCTGCTGATGCTCAGCAGCCGCTGGTTCTGCGCTATGACCCCACCAACATGCCAGGCCTGCGCATCAGCGTCAGTGGCGATGTCAGTCAGCAACGTCTAGAAGAAGTTGTTTCTGACATTCTGGTTCAGGACATCGAAAGCGTCCAGGGTGTCGCGGCTGTAGAAGTTTCTGGCCTGCAGGAGCGGGAGGTCCAGGTGCTCCTGGACCCAGCGGCGATTCAGATCTTTGGCCTCAACCAGGGGACAGTGGCGCAGGCCATCCAGGCAGGAAACATAGTTGTCCCAGCTGGGACTGTGATGAATGACGAGCTGGAGGCCAATGTTCGGGTGCTGGGCCAGGTGGAAGATGCCGCTGCCCTCAACGACATTATTCTCGGGGCAGGACCCAAGGGCTTCCTTACCCTGGGCCAGGTGGCGGAAATAGTGGATGGCTGGGCGCCCAAAAGCAGCGTCGTCCGCACCAATGGCCAAGCTGCCGTCGTCCTGGCGGTGCGCAAGGAAGGCGATGCTAACCTAGTCCAGGTCAACAAGGCTGTCCTGGAGCGGGTGGAAGAAGTAGCGGCTGAGCTGGATGATGTAGAAGTGGTGGTGACCATGGACCAGGCCAAGTACATCCGGGATTCCATCGACAGCATCGGGCAAAACTTGTTGGTGGGGGCGGGCCTGGCCATTTTGGTCTTGCTGGTGGGTCTACGCAGCCCCCTTAGCACGCTGATTATTACTGTGTCCATCCCATTGTCCCTTCTGGCCACCTTTGTCCTCATGCAGTTTACCGGCCTGACCCTCAATATCATGAGCTTAGGCGGCCTGGCCCTGGGGGTGGGCATGCTGGTGGATAACTCC
>DAIOXA010000144.1:0-5144 GCA_036758185.1 Bacillota bacterium | reverse complement strand
ATCGCCTGGAGTTCTATACCCCAGAACAGCTGGAGCAGATCATCACCCGCTCGGCGGGGATTCTGGGCATCGAAATCGACCCCCTAGGGGCCAAGGAGATTGCCCGCCGGGCCAGGGGCACCCCCCGAATCGCCAATCGCTTGCTCCGCAGGATTCGGGATTTTGCCGAAATCGAGGCCCAGGGCAGCATCGATCTCAAGGTCGCCCAGCATGCCCTGGAGCGCTTAGAGGTTGACGCCATCGGTCTGGACAGCTCCGACCGTAGGTTGCTGCTGGCCTTGGCGGAGAAGTTCGACGGAGGCCCTGTGGGGGGCGAGACCTTGGCAGCATCCATCAGTGAAGAAGTAACCACAATCGAAGATGTCTATGAGCCCTTTCTGTTACAGCTGGGCTTTATCAACCGGACTCCCCGGGGCCGGGTCCTGACCCCGGCCGCCTATCGCCATTTAGGGGTAAAGGTTGCTCGCCAAGAGCTATTATGGGAAGAAGACATTGGGGGAAATGAGTTATAGTAATTGTAGCAGCTAACCCCCGCTTTTTTGTCAGGGACTACGAATATAATTAAGGAGGGGTGGTATGACTGATAAAATCAATCAAATATCCACCCTTCGGGCGATTCGCGCCGGGGATGAAGAGGCTAGACAGCAGCTGCTGAGCAGGTACAAACCTATGGTCGTAAAAATTGCCTCGGGTCTGACAGGTCGATTTGTCGAAGTCGGCAGGGATGAGGAGATCAGCATCGGGTTGCTGGCCCTCAACGAGGCCATCGACAAGTACGATCCCAGTCGAGGGGCCAGTTTTACTAGCTTTGCCAACCTGGTCATCAGCAACAGGCTCCGGGACTACCTGCGCCGGCAAAAGAGAAGAGAGTTGCCTGCCAGCGTCATCTCAGACCAATTGCCGCCCCTAGAGGCCCGTCAGGCTTGGCAGGAGTATCGGGAGAGGGATGTTCAGGAAAATCGGCGTAGCGAAGTGCTCCAATTCATTAAGCAATTGTCTCAGTACAACCTGGACTTGAGACAGCTGGCTGCCGCCACTCCCAAGCACCGGCAGGCCCGGGCACGGGCTGGCCAGGCCGCCCGCCTGCTGGCCTCTTCTCAAGACTTGGCCCAGCACGTCCGAGCCAAGAAAGAACTGCCCCTAAAGGAACTGGAGGGGATGGTCAGCGTCAGCCGCAAGACCCTGGAGCGGCAGCGAAAGTATATTATCGCCCTATTCATCATCATGACGGGGGATTACCAATGCCTGGAAGAATATTTGCCAAGTGAGGTTGATAAAGATGGGTAAAAGCGCAGTTGTTCTTGAACTAGATAGCTGCCATGTCACCCTGCTGTCGGAAGAGGGCGTCTTTTTGCGCATATCCTCTAAGCGCTTACCCGGGGCACGCTATGTCGGCCAGCACATCGACTTGGCCAATCTTAGATCTTCCCCTTGCCAGCGCTGGCTACCAATGGCAGTAGCCTGTCTGATCATCTTCTTGGTCATTCCCCTGTTCCGGCCGGCGCCCGCTCAGGCCTGGGTCACTTTGGACGGATCTTCCAGTCTTGAGGTGCTACTGGACACTAGTTTCCGGGTCATGAAGGCTCGTGCCCTCAACGATGCAGGTCAACTATTTATGGAGGACTTTTCCCCCAGGGGGGCAGAGTTTTCTGCCTTGGTGGCCAGCTACCTGGATTGGTCATTTAGGAGCGGCGATGATAAAGTGCTAATTACTTCAACTGCATCTTCCAGCAAAGTCAATGAAGTTGTCAGCCAGACAGACAAATCTGTAGATGTCATTGTCTTAGAGGTAGATCCCAAGGCCCGGGAGGAAGCTGACAAATTGGGGCTGAGCACCGGCCGTGCCTTGCTGGCAGCCGGGGCAGATGTCCAGGGTATCGACATTTCTCCCGGGCAGATTAAGGATGGCAATCCCTTTACCACCCTCACCGCCGTTGGCGCCGATGTTGAGGAAGCGGTTTCTAGTTCCTCTGACACAGCCACTCAGGCGGATAAAATCCGGGACTTGCCCAAGCCCGACCCTTCCGGCGAAACTATCCGGGAAGACAATTCTCCTGTAGCGGGTCAGACGGGCAAAGTAACGCCCCCAGGTCAGGTGGGCAAGGCCACGCCCCCGGGTCTGATGAGCAAGGCTACTCCTCCAGGTCAAGCTGCCAAAGTTTTATCCCGAGGCAAGACTTATGCTCCCCCGGGCCAGGTGGATAAGGATCTGCCAGGATTGGCCAAAAAGACCGGCCAACTTCCCTATGGTGTGGCGAAAAAGCTTGGACTACAACCCGACGACACCGCCTCTAGCAAAGATGCGGATAATGACTCCGATGGCAATGGCAACGGCATCAACGGCAACATTGGTAACGGCAACAATGGCAACAGCAACAACGGTAATAACGGCAACAATGGCAACAATGGCAACGGCAACAATGGTAACAACGGTAATGGCAATAGCAACAAAGGCAACAACGGTAATGGCAACGGCAATCAAGGAAAAGGTAACAACGGTAACAATGGCAATAAGGGAAGGGGCAATAAAAAACCATAGGGCAAGACAAAACCCCGCCAGTTGGCGGGGTTTGCATATTCCCTTAGGTTGACTATAGCCCCTTGGGACAGGTATACTACTCAAGAAGTGTTGCCTCGAATTTAGAGAATTAGCAGGTGTATACAATGAAAGTCAGCGATTTCGATTATTTTTTACCCCAAGAGCTGATTGCCCAACAGCCCAGCCAAAGGCGGGATCACTCTCGGCTCCAAGTCCTAGACCGAAAGTCCGGCGTCATCAGGCACAAGCACTTCTATGATTTGCCGGATCTGCTGGCTCCTGATGATCTTCTTGTCCTCAATGATACCAAGGTATTGCCCGCCCGGCTCTTTGCTCGAAAGGAAAGCGGCGGCCATCTTGAACTGCTGTTGGTCAACCCCTTAGATGACAGAACCTGGCAATGCCTAGTCAAGCCGGCTAAGAGGGTCCGGGAGGGGACTAACCTGACGTTTGCTGCCCCTGGTTTGACGGGAGAGGTCATGGCTGAGGGGGAAGAGGGACTGCGCACCATCGCCTTTTCCTTAGGGGGCAATGAACTCCAGGCCGCCATCGACATAATAGGGGAAATGCCCCTGCCGCCATACATCCATGAAAAGCCTGCTGACCCCAGCAGGTACCAGACAGTTTTCGCCGCTAGGCCCGGGGCAGTGGCGGCGCCCACCGCAGGTCTGCACTTCACCCTTGAGCTCTTCCGAGACCTAGAGGCCCGGGGCATTGACCGAGTCCATGTTACCCTCCATGTTGGAATCGGTACCTTTCGTCCCGTTTCGGTGGACAGGGTGGAAGAACATAGCATGCACAGTGAATACTATCAAGTAGATGACAATACTGCCCGCATCATCAACGCCGCTCGGGCTGGGGGGCGGAGGATTGTGGCAGTAGGTACGACGGCTGTCCGAGTGCTGGAGACCGCTACCCGTGAGGATGGGACCCTTGCTCCCGGCAGGGGCTGGACAGATATCTATATCTATCCAGGCTACCGCTTCCGGGCAGTGGATGCCCTCATCACTAACTTTCACTTACCCCGCTCAACCCTACTCATGTTGGTTTCGGCCTTTGTGGGAAGGGAGCGTATCCTGGCTGCCTATGGGGAGGCAGTGGCCCATAAGTATCGCTTTTTTAGCTTTGGCGACGCCATGTTGGTTGTATAATGGAGGCTTGTTCTATGGCAATTTCTTTTAAAGTCGTCGCCCAATGCCCTAGTACTGGCGCCCGGGCAGGGGTGCTGACTACGCCCCACGGAGAGATAAAGACGCCGATTTTTATGCCGGTGGGCACCCTGGCCACCGTCAAGGCCATGACCACCTCGGAATTGGTGGAGATCAACGCCCAAATTATCTTGGCCAACACCTACCATCTTTATCTGCGTCCCGGCCATGAATTGGTGGCAGAGGCCGGAGGACTACATAAATTTATGAACTGGCATCGTCCCATCCTTACCGATAGCGGTGGCTTCCAAGTCTTCAGCTTGGGAGATATGAACAAGATCGACGAGGATGGAGTGGAGTTTCGCTCCCACATCGACGGGTCCCGCCACTACTTTACCCCCGAAAAGGTCATGGAAATTGAGGGCGCTTTGGGGGCAGATATCATCATGGCCTTTGACCAGTGCCTGGCCTGGCCCAGCACCCGGGAACAGGCGGAGGGGGCTGTACAAAGAACCTCCCGCTGGGCCAGACGCTGTAAGGATTCACAAATCAATCCCCATTCCCAAGCATTATTTGGTATAATGCAGGGAGGAAGTTTTCATGACCTCCGGGAAAGAAGCGCCCAAGCCTTGGTGGAGATGGACTTCCCCGGCTACGCCATTGGAGGTTTAAGCGTCGGCGAGCCCAAGGAAGTCATGTACGATGTATTGTCCAAATGCGTTGACTATCTGCCTACTACTAAACCCCGCTACCTCATGGGGGTGGGTTCTGAGGATTACCTGCTGACGGGAACCTGGTATGGCGTCGACATGTTTGATTGCGTCTTGCCCACCCGCATTGCCCGCAATGGCACAGCCATGACTTCCCAGGGTCGACTGGTGGTGCGTAACGCCTCGTACACCCGGGACTTTGCACCTCTGGATCCTGAGTGCTCCTGCCAGGTCTGCGCCAATTACTCCCGGGCCTATATCCGCCACCTGGTCAAGAATAATGAGATCCTGGGGCACAGGCTCCTAACTTACCATAACCTGTACCACCTTCTCAAGCTTATGGAGGGGGCAAGGCAGGCCATCATCGACGGCAATTTCGTCCAGTACTATCGACAGCATCTTCCCCTGGAAGAAGTTGATAGACATAAATCATAAGGAGGAGTGAATTTATGCCGGAATTTCTTGAACAATATGCTGGTGTTATATGGCTGGTCGTCATCGCGGTGTTTTTCTACTTATTCCTAATCCGCCCCCAGCAAAAGCAACAGAAACAGAGGGTTTCTATGCTCGGGGCCCTGAAAGTCGGGGATAAGATCCTCAACCATGCAGGAATAATTGGAACCATCACCGAAATCAAGGAAGACAAGATCATGGTGCGCATTGCCGACAAGGTTGAAGTGTCCATGGTCAAGGAAGGCGTCGCCAGGATTCTCAACAACTAGGGCCATAGGGGCCCTTTTTGTTATA
>DAIOXA010000143.1:0-5224 GCA_036758185.1 Bacillota bacterium | reverse complement strand
TCTGCCACTCCCATTCCCCGAACCCTGGCCATGACCCTCTACGGCGATCTCGACGTGTCCACCCTGCGCAATAAGCCAGGAGGCAGAAAGCCTGTAAAGACCTTCGTCGTCCCCAGTGGCCGCCGCCAGAAGGTGCTGGATTTTATCAGCAAAGAGATGGCCCAGGGCAATGTAGGGTACATCGTCTGCCCCCTCATCGAGGAATCGGACAAGGTCGACGCCCTATCCCTGGAGCAATATCAGGAAATTTTGACTCGGGGCCTGCCGGACTGGGTGAGATTTGCTATCCTCCACGGCCGCATGGGCGGGCCAGAAAAAGAGTCCGTTGTCCAATCCCTGTCCCAAGGAAAAATCCACCTGCTCTTGACCACCACGGTGGTGGAAGTTGGGGTGGATGTAGGCAACGCTACTTTTATTGTTATCGAGAATAGTGAGCGCTTTGGTCTAGCTCAGCTCCATCAGCTTCGGGGCCGGGTGGGCAGGAGGGAAAGCCAGGGTTATTGCTTTTTATTGACCGATGGTCAGGAAACTGAGAGATTAAAGATTCTGGAAGGGAGCAATGATGGCTTGGCGGTAGCTATGGCAGATCTTAAGCTAAGGGGTAGCGGCCAATTTCTGGGGCAACGCCAACACGGCCTCAATGAGTTTCGACTGGCGGATGTCGTCCAAGATGCTGAAATAGCCAAAGTTTCCAGGGCCGCGGCCCTGGAAGTCAGCCCCCAGCTAGCGACAGCCCCCCATTGGCAAAAAGTTTTTCAACAAGTTATGATAAATATTGGAAATTTAAAAAGCTAGACTAATTTCTTCTAGCTTTTTCTTATTTTAACTAGGAAATGAATGCTAGTATACAAAAATCCTGCCCTGCAATAATAAAAATAGATTCAAATAAGGAGGTGAGGAGCATGGCACGTCGTCGGAGACGTAGAACTGTAGTGCAGGGCGCTGAACAAGTGCTGGATCGCTTTAAATATGAAGTTGCCAACGAGCTGGGGATAGCCAACCAAATTCAGTCCCAAGGTTGGGAAAATATGACCACCAGGGAAGTCGGAACCGTTGGTGGTATGATGGTCAAGAAAATGCTTCAGGAAGCCGAGAGAACCTTGGCCAACCGCGGCACGCTTCGGTAGTTTAAAATAAAAAGAGATTATGGAGGTGAAATCATGCAATACCAACCTGAAAGGAATCAGGGCTATGAAAATCAACGAATTCTTGTGCCAGAAGCCGAACAGGCTATGGATAACTTCAAGAATGAAATTGCTTCCGAGTTAGGACTCACCCAGAGGATTCAAAGCGTAGGTTACCCCAACATGACTCCCAGGGAAACCGGCCAGATTGGCGGTCAGATGGTTCGCCGGATGATCGAATTGGTGGAAAGCAGTATGTCGGGGGGCGCCAACCCCAACCGGTAAGGTAACAGACAACGGGGCAATAAGCCCCGTTTTTGTATTATACTGGCGACCCGGGGGAGGATCGCCAGCCTGGGAGAGGAGAAACCGGAGGAGAAAGGGGGATTAAGTATTCTTCCGGGAATAATCGACATTCACAGGAAAAATTCCCTTATCTCCGGTTCACTACTAGTTTGGTAAATTCAACGGAGTTTATTCATTTTTAGGAAAAACTTTTACTTAATTTGCCGGGATTTTTTATTATATGTTATCATTGGAAGGGTGATTGGGCATGCGTGTAATTTCTGGCTCCCGGCGGGGTAGACAGCTTATAACCCTTAAAGGTGACAAGACCCGACCCTCCACCGGTAAGGTCAGGGCGGCAATATTCAGTAGCCTGCAAAGCGTTGTCCCTGGCAGCACCTGTTTGGATCTCTGCGCCGGTAGCGGCGGCATGGGTATTGAAGCTTTGAGCCGAGGAGCTGCTTACTGTCATTTCGTAGATAATTATGCCCCGGCCTGCAGGGTGGTACGGGCAAACCTAAAAGAGCTGGCTTTGGAAGAGCTGGCCTCGGTCCATTGCCTGGATGTCGGCGTCGCCTGTCGCCAGCTGGCTGCAGGCTGGGGCAAGGCTTTTGATTTAGTGTTTTTGGATCCTCCCTATCATCAAGAGGATGTCTACCTGCGCTCAGTGGAGGGAATAGAGGCTTTGCTAAGACCTAGGGCGCTGATAATAATAGAGCACAGTCCCCACAACTTACCCCGGGCGCCTTACGCCCAGTACATAAAGACAAGAAAATACGGCTCAACAGCAGTTAGCTATTTTAGAAACGGGGGAGATTAAATGGCGGTGGCAATTTATCCCGGCAGCTTTGATCCAGTGACCATGGGTCATTTGGATATCATTCGGCGTTCAGCGGCTATTTTCGACATGGTTTATGTAGCGGTGGCTACTAATTCCAGCAAAGACCCAGTTTTTTCTGTTGACCAGCGCCTGAAATTCCTGGGCCAGGCAACCCGGGACGTCAAAAACGTCCAGGTCATCACCTTTGACGGCCTCTTGGTGGATGCCGCCAATAAAAATAATGCCCGCATCATTATCAAAGGTCTGCGGGCTATTTCCGATTTTGAATATGAGTTTCAGATGGCCTTAATGAATAAGAAGCTGGGCGAAAATGTCGAGACTCTATTCATGGCCACCAACACAAATTACTCCTATCTCAGTTCCAGCTTGGTCAAAGAAGTTGCCCGCCTGGGCGGATGTATCCGGGACTTGGTGCCGGAAGTGGTCCATGATGAAATCTTTACTCAGTTGCGGGGATGACTTACCTTAAAGGCTGAGACCTTCATCCGGGCACAAATGGAAATACCTAGTACCATTAACCCGGCGCCCATCCACAGCGCGAGAATGCCCAACAAGGCTGTGGTAGAAAATAAATAGCGTGAACCGAGGCTCAACTCGAGGTAGTCGATGGCCAAGGTGGGAACCGCTGGGACTAGGTTAAAGTGAAAGAAAATGGCGGTTATAACTGCAGCCAGAAAGGCGTGGAGGATTCTAGCAATAATATAGGGTTTGATGGAAAGGTCGGTATGACTGATGAAATTCATGACCTGACCATGGACAGAGGTGCCGCTCCAGGCAATGATGGCGCTTATGGCGATTACTTTGCCACTCATGGTAAGGGTGGACTGGGCGGCTTGTTGGCAGCCGATGGTGATCTCTAGAACGCCGTCGCCAAAGAGCATGATTATATCTTTGGGGGCGGCTAGGGCGTTGGCGACGATACCCATTAGCCCTGATGTATTGAGCATCTCCATGAGCACTGAAAAGAGCATGATAAACCCGCCAACTACCAGTAAGGATTGTATAGACTTGCCGATGGCGTCTCCCAGCATTTTGATCAGCGACCTGCCATCCTCCTCCTGGGCACGTATTAGCTCTCCGGTTGCTCGAACCAGGATAAACTTCCCACTGCGTGCCCTGACTGGCGAGGGAGGGGCGTTAGGCTTGTAAAAGCGCATGAGCAATCCCGTGGCGATACTGGAAAGGTAGTGGGCCGCGACTAAGACGCCTCCTACCTGGGGCAGCCCCATCATGCCCACCGCCACTGCCCCGGACATAAATAGGGGGTCGGCAGTATTTGCACAGGACATGAGGCGTTCTCCTTCTTCCTTGCTGACGTCCCCGTTTGCCCGGCGCTCTGCGGTGAGAACGGCGCCGATGGGGTAGCCTGAAGCGAAGCCAACCGCCATTACAAAGGCGCCAACGCCAGGAACCCTAAATAGGGGCCGCATCAGGGGTTCTAATAGCACCCCTACAAAGTGCACCACCCCCAGACCAGTGAGGACTTCGGAGGCAATAAAAAAGGGCAGTAAGGCAGGAAACACGATGTTCCACCATACTTGTAAACCGCGTAACGAGGCCTGATAGGCGTTTTCCGGGTAAATTATTAATGCTATCGCTGTTAACAAGGCAAAGAGCGCCATGGTGTAATGAATAAGTTTTTTTCTTTTGCTTTTCAATTACTTCCCCCCAATCCCTACTATCCATTTTATTATGGGGGGGAAATTTTATGCTGGAGGTGAAGATTCTTTGGATTATCAGCCCAAAATTGGCCTCGCCTTGGGTGCAGGCGCCGCCAGGGGAATAGCCCATCTGGGGGTTCTAAAGACCCTGGCGAAATATAAACTCCAGGTGGATTACATCGCCGGTACCAGCATTGGCGCCCTGGTGGGAGCGCTGTATGCCTGCGGCCTGGATGTTGACTTTTTAATACAATTTGCTAACGAACTGCGAGCGAAATCATGGGTTGACTTGGTGCTGCCCCGCACCGGTTTGATCAGCGGAAAAAAAGTTGAGACCATGTTGCAGATTTTGACAAGAAACAGGTGTTTTGACGAATTAAAAATCCCCTTCGCCGCCGTGGCTACCGACATTGAAAGGGGAGAACCTGTTATCATCAAAGAGGGCAATGTCGCGGCGGCGGTGCGGGCCAGCATTAGCATTCCCGTCATCTTTAAGCCTGTGTCCATGAATGGCCGCCTCTTGGTGGACGGTGTCAGTGGTGCGGGAGATGGGGGCCCACTTGGTAATCGCCGTCGATGTCAATAGATATGTCAGCTTCCAGCCAGTGCGTAATATCGTCGATGTAATGCTTCAGACCCTGGACATAATGGAGCATAAAATTCTCAGTGCCACCGTCATCGATACAGAGGTCTTGATCCGCCCAAAGGTAGGTCATATCAGCCCTGGCCACTTTCACCGGGTAGATGAGTTGGTCGAGGCTGGAGAAGAGGCAGCGGAGGCGGCCATCAGCAAGATTGGCTACATCTTAAGAGATAGAAGGCGCAAACACTGACCGCCTCAGGAAAATACTAATTCTGGATAGTTTTCCCGGGGGGGAATTTTCCCAGCAAGACTATAGATGTTCGCAGCCCGCTGGTCCAGGCGGAGCAGGTGGCTTGCTGGTGGGGTTATCTTTTTATAATCCCGGGCAGAGAATATTAGCGGCGCATTATTCTCACTGGCCAAGAGAGGGAGGAGTTCTTTGCCCCGGGTCGAACAGGCCAGAACCCGCAGGTAGGGGATATATCCTTCATAAGCCCTGACGGCCTGGAACTGAAGTAAAGCTTGCATCAACAGACGCTGAATCCTGGTACGGGGGTAGCGCTTTGTCTTGATGGCGTCGATTAATGCGGGGATACTGCGGTGGGAGGATATTGCCCTTAGCACCCGGTATTCCAGGCCTTCGGAACAGGCAGGCAGACTGCGGATGTTTTTTCGGCCCATGGTGAGCAGAGCATAGAACAGGGCCTGGGTGAAATCTTCGGTAAAGACC
>DAIOXA010000142.1:0-5263 GCA_036758185.1 Bacillota bacterium | reverse complement strand
ATGGCCAAGAGCTGCCATGACGCAGGCCGCTGCAAACAGGTTGGCCAGGGGTCCGGCCAGGGCTATGCGCTCCTCGGCCAGAGGTTGAAACTCCATTAGCTGGTCCAGGTACATATAGCCCCCCAGGGGAAGAAATTCTAATTTTTCTACCTTAAAGCCCATGACCCGGGCGACGAAAATATGGCCGAGTTCATGGATTGCTAGGGCCAAGAGCAGGCTTACAGCTTCCCCCACCGCCCCCAAGGCCAGCAACAACAAAAAAAATCCAATAAATAACCAAGATACTTTCCAGCGCTTCATCTTCATCCCCCCGCCTCACTACATAGATATTTTCCCTGCGGGGGGATATGCACTTAAATCAAAACATCGATGTATCTTTGTGGGAGGCGACGCTGAGCACCAGACCTAGGGAGATCATGGTAGCCAAGAAGGAACTGCCTCCATAGCTCAGGAGGGGCAGGGGGATGCCGGTGACGGGCATGATGCTGATGGTCATGCCGGTATTGACCAAGAGCTGGAAGCTCAACATGGCGGCCACACCGACACAGATAAAGCGACCGAAATTGTCCTTGGCATCCATGGCCACCCTGAGGATCTGCCAGATCATAAAGAGGTAGACCAGGAGGAAAAGGGCAGCGCCAACAAAGCCCAGTTCTTCTCCTAACACCGAAAAGATAAAGTCAGTATGCTTTACGGACAGGAAGTCCAGCTGGTTTTGGGTACCTTGAAACAGCCCCCGCCCTCGAAACTGACCAGAGCCGATGGCCACCTTGGATTGAATGATCTGCCAACCCATGTCCTGGGGATCCTGCCAGGGATCGCGAAAGATGATCAGGCGGTTTTTTTGGTACGGCTTCAGCACAAAGAGATAGGCCAAGACGCCGGCGATTGCTCCACTTACCGAGAGGAATAGCAAGTGTAGCCAACGCAATCCCGCCACAAATAAAATAGCCAGGGTAATTGCCACAAAGACCAGGGATGTGCCTAAGTCTGGTTGGTAAAAGATGACCAGCATGGGTAAACCCACGTGGGCAAAGGGAATGATTAGATCTAGCCAGCTATCCAGCTCTCTACCCTCCTTGGCCATTACCGCCGAAAGGGTGATGATGAGGGAAATCTTGGCCAACTCTGAGGGCTGCAGGTTAAAAAAGCCACCGATGGAAATCCAGCGTTGGGAACCCAGCACAGTATCTCCTTTAAATATAACGACAACCAGCAAAGACAAGCTGAACAGGTAAATGGGGATTGTAAAGCGTCGCCACTCGGTGTAATCGATGAGGGAGAGGACAAACATGCCCGCCAGGCCGCCCACCACCCAGATGAGCTGACGCCTGACAAAGCCGCTGCCCAAGAGCACAGAAAGGGTGACGTTACCGGACACTGTAGAGGCCCCAATCATCAACACTCCGAAAAAGGCAATGGCGGCAATCGTCAGGAGCAGAACAAAATTATAACTTTTCAGGACCCGCTTGTCCAAGTAGCGTCACCTCCTTAATCTGTTAGTTCAAAGTAGTAATCGATGATGTCCCGGGCTACTTCCGCTCCCCTAAGGCCCAGACCACCATGCTCTAAAAAGACGACGATGGCAATTTCCGGATTGTCATAGGGTGCGTAGCCCACCCACCAGGCATGGTTGTCCTTGCCCCATTCCTCGGCAGTCCCAGTCTTGCCAGCAACTTTAAAGGGGAGTCCCCGGAATTGGCTGCCACTGGCCGCCAACTGCATGCCCTGGCGAATGGCGCTTAGGGCGCTGTTATCAAAATTTTGCTCGGCAAGGACCTGGGGGGCGAAGGATTCCACCACCTCGCCCTGGGCATCGGTAATCCTTTCTACCAGGTAGGGCTTATAGTGGGTACCGCCGTTGGCCAGCATGGACACATAGTTAGCCATCTGAAGAACGGTAAATTCATTCATCTGGCCATAGGACATCTGCACAGTGTGGCCGGTAAAAAAAGGCCTACCCTGGCGGAGCATTTCCTGATAATAATCCAGGCTGTGGTACTGTTCGCTCTGATGGATGTCTGTAAATCCTGCGTTCTTGCTGGCATAGCTGGGATTCTCACCCATGGCGGCGCCGGTCATGCCAAAGCGATCTATATATTGGTAAATCAATTCGTGACCCAACCGGCTGCCCAAGGTAGCAAAGTAAATATTGCTGGACACCTCCAGGGCTCTGGTCATTGCGATATTGCCATAGGCTGCCCCGCCGTAGTTTCGCACCGGCTGGTTAGAAATTCGTGTAACGCCGGTATCGCGGATCCTTTCGGTGACGGTGGGCTTGCGCCAATTGGCGACGCGATCGCGATAAGTCCTGACAGAATCCCTCATGGGCAGTTCTTCCGGCCACTCGTACCTGTACTTGGCATTGTTATCAAAGGAGGGTTCCGAAACCATGGCCAAAATCTTGCCGCTATTAGGGTCCACCACCGCCACGGCGCCGGTCCAAGCATTTTCCATATTGTGCCGATCCCGCAGCTTGGCCAGCACCCGGCCCAAGGACTCCTGAACCGTCTGCTGCAGGCCGACGTCAATGGTCAAGTGCAAATCATTGCCGGGGATAGCTGGTTGACTATTGGCCGGCAACCCCACTGGACTACCATGGGCGTTGACCTGAATGACGCTAAAACCATTTTCTCCCTGCAAATATTCATCCCACTGCAACTCCAGCCCACTTGCCCCAGTTATGCCTTCCTTCAAATGCCCCAAAGTGTGAGCCAGCAGGGTATTTTGGGGATAGATGCGCTGGGGAATAATCTGTATGACTAGGCCAGGGATCAGATGCCTGTGTTCTTCTAACATCAACACCGTCTCAAAGTCGACATTGGAAGCAATGGGAGCAGGCACAAAACGCCGGGATTGCCTCTTCAGTCTTGCCTCAATATCTTCGCTATCCATGGCCAAGAGCTGGGAAAGCTTTTCAATCGCCTGTTCCCGCTTAAGGGAATCCGGCTCAAAGGCCAGGGCCACTTCATAGCCGGGGATGCTCCCTGCCAGCTCAGTGCCATCGGCGGCGAAAATCCGCCCCCGGGGAGCAGTGTTTACCAAATGGCGAAAGCGGTTGTTGTCGGCAATATCAGCCCATTCCTCGCCCTCGATTACCTGAATCTGAAAGAGATTATAGACTAAAACAGCTACAATCAGCGCCGCCACCAATCTGAGAATGGCTATTCGCCGGCGCATCTGTTTCATTGTCTCACCTCCAGGGCAGCGGATATCTTATTGGCGCCCCGCAACCTCAGCCAAGCCAAATAGAGAATGTACAAGCCTAAATTGGCCAAGAGGTCAACCCCTGCGTTGACGGGAAAAATCGCGAGGAGATTGCCGGTCTCGGCGCCACGGATATAATAGACAAAGGTAATCAGGAGTTCCTGGACCAAAGTAGCCGCTACGACCCGCAGACCACAGGTCAAGATGGGGTTATCCAAAAATTCTTCCTTTACTTCCCAGACAATTGCCATGGCGACAAAATTAGTGAGCATTGTCAAGCCTAACATCTCTCCCAAGAGAATATCCTGGACCAGTCCTGTCCACAGGGCTGCGCCCAATAGGTAGGGGCGTTCCAAGCGCATTGAGAGGATAATTAGATACAAATAGGCAGGGGCCAGGGGAAGCCAGGGTACAAAGACCTGAAGTAGCGTGCCCGCAACCATGACCATCAGCGTCAACACTGCGAGGTTTGCCGCGTACTTCACTGTCCCGCACCTGCCTTATCTTCAGCCTCGCCGTCATCTTCTCCGACGTCCAAAATCCCATCTCCAAAATTTACGATTATCAGCACTTCTTCTAAGCGATCAAAGTCCACCTCGGGCTTGACCAAGGCAGAGCGCTCTAAACTTACGGGATCGTCCATGACCTCTACCACTCGACCGATGGCAATCCCCTTGGGGTAAATCCCCGTCAAGGGCGAAGATATGATTACATCTCCCTCTTGGATATCGGCCCTTTGATGCAGGCGGGTAATCTGAGTATAGCCACTGGGACTAGACAGGCCAACGAGAACGCCGTTATCCCGCGTGCGCTGGACTATGGCGCTAATACCGCTGTCGGGGCTGATCAAAAGCTGGACTATGGAATAGGAGGGGTAGACGCTGACGATTTTACCCACCAGCCCCTGATTGGTTACTACAGGCATGTCCACCTTAATTCCATCTCGCCTTCCTTTGTTGATGGTCAAGTTAGAAAACCAAGAAGAGGGATTGCGCCCAATAACCTGGGCGGGCGCCATGTTGAACTCCACACCTTCCTTAAACTCCAAGAGGGCCCTGAGGCGCAGATTTTCCTGACGAATTTCATAGAGTTCTAGGTCAATTCCAGAATACTTGTCCACAAGTTCTTTGTACGCCTTGTTCTCCAAGTAGACATTGCGGACATCCTGCACAAATTCCCAAGAATTCTGGATCATCCCAGTCAAAGCGCTGGCCGCAAATTGGAAAGGATACAGCATTTCTGCCACCATGTTTTCCAGGAAATTGAGCCTGTTGGGGTTATTAGTACTCCAACTCATTAGCATGCCCAGAAGCAAAACCACAACCAGGCCGGTAACAATCCTTTGCCGGTATTTCTTATAGGCAGACATTTGTATCCCCCCTCCCAGCGCTGCGATAAACTAGCGCTTGTTATTTAATGAAATCCGCTTGAGCAAGTTAATTTCCTTTAGCACCTTGCCGGCGCCCAGGACTACACAATCCAAAGTGTCGTCTGCCACTACCACCGGCATACCAGTTTCCTGGCTGATTAGGCGGTCAAAACCATCCAGGAGAGATCCGCCCCCTGTCATTACAATCCCTCGGTCCATGATATCTGCTGCCAATTCTGGAGGAGTCTTTTCCAGGGTTATTTTTATGGCCTCGATGATAGCATTGGTGGGATCCTTCATGGCAATATTTATTTCCTTCGCCGTTAATTTCAGAGTCTTAGGCAGTCCCGAGACCATATCTCGGCCCCGGACATTCATGGTCTTGTCTTCCTTTTCTGGCAGCGCCGAACCAACGGTAATCTTTATATCTTCGGCAGTTCTCTCACCAATCATCAAATTGTACTTACGCTTAATATAGTGCATTATCGCCTCATCCAGATCGTCGCCGCCGACTCTAATAGCGCGGTGAGTCACTATTCCACCCAAGGAGATGATGGCGACATCGGTGGTGCCGCCGCCGACATCGACGATCATACTGCCGTTGGGTTCTGCCACAGGCAGTCCAGCGCCGATAGCTGCAGCCATGGGTTCTTCCACCAAGTGGACGTCCCGGGCGCCGGCCTGGAT
>DAIOXA010000141.1:0-5422 GCA_036758185.1 Bacillota bacterium | reverse complement strand
GTAAATAAGAATGAGTTGATTCCTATCAGTGAGCCGTCTTTTCACTACTTACGCGCCATTATTTCGGGCAAGGGAGGTGACGCCACTCCTGTGCCGCAAGAAATAATAGAACTCCAGGCCCAAGGCTATCTTACCTCACAAAGCGTGGTACAGGAAATTCGCCACCCCTATTCCAAATTCCTCGGAACCTTTCTTGATCGAAAGTTGGGAAAGGTCACGCTACAGCTGACCCAGAACTGCAATTTTCGTTGTAAATACTGTGTTTACTCAGAGGAAAGCAGCCAGCGGCAACGGTCCCATTCTACCGCGCGCATGAGCTGGACAGTGGCCAAGCAGGCGGTGGATTTCCTCTGGGATCATTCGGTGGATAGCAAGAAGGTTAATATCGGCTTCTACGGAGGCGAACCCCTGCTAGAATTCCCGCTGCTTCAGCGAGTGGTGGAATATAGTGAAGAGCGTTTCTCTGGTAAAGAACTGACCTTCAACATAACCACCAACGGAACTCTGCTGACTGATGAAATGATTCATTACTTTCGGACCCATGATGTGTCTATGATGATTAGTCTCGACGGGCCCAAGGAGATCAATGATCGCAACCGAGTTTTTGCCGACGGACAGGGAACTTACGATGCAGTAATGGAGCGCATTGCTCGCATTAAGGAAATTGCCTCGGATTATGCCAATACCCTCCGGATTAGCATGGTCATGGACCCTGAGAACGATTTCGACTGCATCAATGCCATCTACTTGGAAGGAGACGCTTTGGACCGACTGAGCATAATGCCCACCATTGTCAGTCGTGACTATGATGAAGATACCGTTGCCTTTTCCGAAGAGTACTCATGGAAGTATGAATACCAGCGTTTCCTCGCCATCTTGGTCCACTGGGGCCGTTTCCCGGAGGATGCAGTATCGCCCATCGCCCAGCAATCTGTAGTTGCAACTATCAGCGACGATCTGAAGATCGAAGGATCACCGAGCTTAAAGAATATTGATGCCCCGTCCGGTCCCTGTGTTCCCGGACAATTACGCCTCTTCGTCGATGTAAACGGACGCTTCTTCCCTTGTGAGCGAGTAAGTGAAAGCTCACCGATCATGTGCATCGGAACGCTGGACAGAGGATTCGACGTGAAGCAAGCAGATCGAGTATTGAATGTAGGCTGCCTGACTGAAGTTGAGTGCAAACAGTGCTGGTGTTTTAGATACTGCACCTTGTGCGTACAACAGGCCGACGATGGTTCAGATGAATTATCCGCCGAAGCCAGGCTCTCCTCCTGCAGGGAGGCTAGGGCCATGGCCTATGGCATGTTCCGGAACTACCTGTTATTCAAGGAAATCCCAGTCTTATATTCCGCTCAGATTAGGCGTAATGATCAAGAGGGTGGTGAAACAGCATGAGATCAACGGCGGCCTTATTTCCCTTTGATTCCCACCTATTGCCGGCTGTAAAACTCTTTGAGGAATTACAGGATAAGTATACGCTGCGAGCACTTATTTCCCCTTCCGGCTACGGCCTGACCGGGCGGGATGCAGGGTATTCCCGTAACCACCCACCGGTAGGGTTGACGGTCAACGATGCCTTGGACCCGACTGACCCCACATGGGACACCCTTATACTTTCTCAACCACACAGGACAGAGGCAATGGCTAACGCCGAACTAGAAAGCGTGGCGGAGCGCGCTGTACAGTTAGGAAAGTCCGTCCTCTATTTTGATTATGGCAGCACGAATGTGTTTGAGGAATTATTGTCACTATCTGAACATCACCCGGGCAAGTTTGAATTCTATGGCAAAACTCCCCATACACCAGCAATCCCCGCATTTAATGTCGAAAAGTATAAATATATAGACACGCCTGTTGTGCTCATCGGCGGGTTGGTGGCGGAGGCAGACACCTTTGAGGTGTTATTGCGGCTGACAGCCCGACTGCGGGCAGATGGATGGTGTGTCACGGGGATAACCAGGCATCCTTTGGGTAAACACTTTGGACTCCATACCGTAAACCATATTTTTGACAGCAAGAGCATGACCGGGGAGGCAAAGATACTGGAGCTTAATCGGTTCGTCAGGAGCCTGGAAGCAGCGGAACGACCCAATGTCATTCTGATGGAGGCCCCGGATGCAGTGCTAAAATACAATAACTATGCTCCCAATGGTTTTGGTATCCAAACCTATATGCTCTGCCAGGCTGTCCGCCCCGATTACTTTGTCTGCTGTGTACCCTGTGAACTGGCACAAGGGCTGTTTTTAGAGACCATCAGCAGAGATTTCGAGTATCGCTTAGGTTCTTCCATCCATGCGGCCCATGTGAGTAACTTGGTGGTAGACTCCATGGATGTTGCCCAGACGAATAGTATCTCATACACCCATGTAGACTTGGCAGAGGTGCGAGCACAAATTACCAAGCACGGGGAAAGCTCGCCAATCCCCCTGTTTGACGTTGTTAGTAACGGAGTGGACAGGTTGTCTGCCCACCTGTGTGACGTTATCTCTGGCGGAAGTAATGGATAATAAGGAGGTATTCTGTGACCCAAAACACTATGATACAGCGCCGCATCATCACGGTACTACGTGATAGGTTTCACCTTTCAGAAACTGTTTTGGCTCCCGACAATTGGGACAAGCCCTTAACCGGTCATTTGTTTAACTTATCCGGTACAGACCTCGTTTATCTATTATTTGAACTGGAAAGAGCCTTTAACATCCGAATTCCGGAGCGTTATCTCGAGACCTATGGCTTTTGCTCCATAGACAGAATTAACGAAGCTATTAGGGACCAGGGATATTCGTAGCCGCTCCAATTTTCGGGATGCCCAGGTATGCTTCCCATGGGTTACAACGCTGGTGGCCTCTGCCCGATTTCATCAACAAAGGAGGAGGTGATATTATGGTGCCATTGAAGAGAAAAAAGCTCCCCATGGATTCCGTTGAAGCTTATTCTTGCATATGCATGATGACAGTATGCAGTTGCGGCTGTCCTCATAAGTGCCCGTGCTATCCATATTCTACACCGCAAGCAACCCTTCGTAACCCAGAATTCCATCACCAGTACAGCGCCTTGTATACGACAGTGAGTAGCGCAGAAATTAAGCAGCTATCCTAGGTTCCCACCATCTCAATTACTGATAGAGGGGATACGCTATTGATAATCTCGCCCATTACTGTATATTATTAATTATCTTTTAGTACTCAGAGATTCCAAGGAGGCAAGTAAGCATGAGGAGAACAGTGGGAAGGATCAGGAATATCTGCTGGCAGTCCACCCTGCGCCAGCGAGTGCGCACCATATTTTTGATGCTTCTGATAGGGCTAATTTCCTTCGCCTTTATCGCCCGGGCGGTGGAATACCTGGTGGTGGACCGGGAGATCGACCGCCTGGCCGGCTATTTCCGCCCCATCGGCTACCTGGAAGGGGAGGGTTCGGGGGATGACTTAAGCGAAGGGGCAGAGGTGGTCTCCAACAGCCAATATGTAGCCCTGGAGGACCGGCGCAGGACTTGCTCCGGAGTGCTGCAGGGGCTCTATAACGCAGATGTAGGTGGCATTGATGGCACGTTACACCTTAACAACATCGTGGTGGCATACGGGGAATTGAGTTCCAAGTTCCAAATACTTGCTGAGTCTACTGGCTTTCTTACATTTCAAGTGGATCAGGTGCTGGCGGGTTACCCGGAGTACATCCAGGAAAGCGGTCACATCCAAGTGCGCTGGCTGCCAGAAGACTTGGGTGATTCAGCTGCGGCCTATGCTTCCCTTGAGGTGGGAGAGCGTTACTTGCTTACAGCATACTTTAACCCTTGGGTCGGCAACTGGGATTGGCGGGATGCGCCAAATGATCTCATCCTTAGGCCCCTTAACGACAATGGGCTGTGGTTGTTGCCGGTGGTGCCTGGGACCTCCGCGGACTTTTCCGATCCCGCCTTGGTGGAACTAGGGCAAGAGATTGCGGCGATAAGGGAAAACCAACGCGCCCAGTTTGTAATCGGAACTAAGGACATGAGCGCCATACCCGCCGTGCAAGAGTCGGCCCGGGAATACTACCTGACGGAAGGGCGCTGGCTGGACAGAATGGACGACATCGAAGGCTGCCGCGCCGCCGTGGTGCACCGAGATTTTGCAGAACTCCGCGGTCTCGCGCTGGGAGACAGCATCGCGCTGGAACTCAGGAATCTAAAGGCTCCCTTTTATGGCTATATTATTCCCGGCCGGGATGACTGGGGCGTCTGGCAGGATTACGAGACTCACACCGAGGAGTTTGAAATCGTGGGGATGTTCGCCTGGCCTGATATGCCTCACACAGTGGGTACTACATACATGTATATCCCAGACTCTTACCTGCTTGCCGGCTATGAGTCGTGGACGTGGTGGGGTGGGTATTACAGCTTCGTCCTCCATTCGCCCTGGGATATCAAGGCTTTCCTGGCTGAAAATGAGCAAGCGTTGGCAGAGCTGGGTATGCGGGCTGCCTTCATGGACGCCGGCGGCTGGCAGAATTTTTATGCCTCCGTCGTGCCGATGAGACGGTCGGTCGCCATGAGTGCAGGGGTCTTTGCCCTGGTGCTGGTGCTGGCCCTGAGTTTGGCCGCCTTCATCTACCTGAGGCAGCAGCGGCGGAATTTTGCCATCCTCCGCTCCCTGGGTGTCCCGAAATCTGTCGCGGTGCGGCAAATGCTGCAGCCCATGGCTCTGGTTGGGGCTGTGGGTATCTCAGTGGGTGGAATTGTCGCCTGGTACTATGCCCTGAATAAAGCCGCTGAGACCCTGGCCTCTCTCCAGGGACCCAGGGGAATCGTCCCTTCCACCGCTCTCTCGCCCATCTGGCTGGTGGGGCTCTTTGCCGGTGCCTTGGCCCTGCTCCTGCTCTTTACCCATGCCGGGACGGTGCTGACGGCCCGCCGCCCCGTACTGGAACTGCTGCAGGATACGGCGGGACGAGCGGTAGGTAGAGGTAAGGCAGTGACTGACACCGGGAACGCCAAGATGGAGCCTGTGATGGTAGGGCGGGAGTTGCCGCCTGCTCCGGCCACTGTCTCCTTCAGCCTGGGCCAGGCCCCGGCTGGGGCCAAGAATTTCGGCCTGGCCCAGGGCATCCGCTACGTGCTGCGGCAAATCCGCCGCGCCCGCCTCAAGTCTTTGCTAACGGTGGCGGTGGCCTTGTGCTTTATCCTGGCCCTGGGGTGGATGAACTGGACCATGGAGCGAAACGAAGCTGAATTGGATCGGCTCTACCGAACCATCCAGGTGGAGGCTGCTATTGTAAAGGAGCGGGGCTCTGATTTTACACAAGGCGGATTCATCTGGGGGCGGACGGTGAGCGCGATATTGGAAAGTGGATTCGTGGAGAGTGCTTACCTGGAGGGAGCTTCACTTGCAAGGCAAGCAACATTTATGGGCGAGGATTGGGACAGCGAAGGAATCGAGGA
>DAIOXA010000140.1:3748-5464 GCA_036758185.1 Bacillota bacterium | reverse complement strand
GTGACCAAGCCTGCAGAGATAGAAGTTTTCTTCTCCGGCCAGGAACTAGCTGTCCTGCTCTTGGGTGACGTCCTGGCAGTGGGCACCGACCATGTGTCTTCCATCTTTTCCGGGGACGGCCTTGCCCCGGCCCTGGAAAAGCTGGAGGAGTTTTTAGCTGGGGAAGGAACTGTGGTCACCGATGATGCCAAGGCCATCCATCGCTTTGCCATGGATCGGGAAGTAGCGGTAAAGGCCCAGATCCACAGCTGTCAGCTGGCTGCCTACTTGTTAAAGCCTGGGAGCAATATGGAGATCCCAGCCTTGGTTCGAGCCTGGACCGAGACTGGAGTAGATAAGGGAGAGCAAAGTGACACCGAGTACTTGGCTGCCCATGCCAGTTTGCTGCCGACGCTGTGGCAGGCCCTGGAGGCCAAGTTAAGGGGAACTGGCGCCTGGCAACTGTACGAGGAGATAGAATTGCCCCTGAGCAGGGTGCTGGCCCGGATGGAACTCACGGGAATCGCCGTGGATGTTCGGGAGCTAGATATACTCGGCGGGGACTTGGACGAAAAGATCGTCGCCCTCCAAGAGCAAATCTACACCCTGGCGGATTGCCAGTTCAACATCAATTCTCCCAAACAGTTAGGGGAGGTGCTCTTTGAACGCCTTAACATCCCCCCGGTGCGCAAGACCAAGACGGGATACTCCACCGATGCCGCTGTGCTGGAATTCATTGGCGACGCCCACCCGGTGGCGCCCCTAATCATGGACTATCGCCAACTAGTCAAGCTCAAGAGTACATATATCGATGGACTCAAGGCAGAGTGGCAGCAGGATAGCGGCAGGGTCTATACAACCTTTAACCAGATGGTCACCGCCACCGGCCGCCTCAGCAGCACCGAACCCAACCTGCAGAACATCCCCATCCGCATGGAGGAGGGACGCCGGATTCGCAAAGCCTTTATCCCTGGTGGTGGCTATCAGTGGCTGCTCTCGGCGGACTATTCCCAGATCGAGCTGAGGATTCTTGCCCATATTGCCCAGGACAGCACTCTGCTGGAGGCCTTCCGGGATGGTCAGGACATTCATTGTCGCACGGCGGCGGAGATCTTTGACGTGGGGCTGGATGAAGTTTCGCCTATGCAGCGCCGGGCAGCCAAGGCCGTCAACTTTGGCCTGGTCTATGGCCAGACGGATTTTGGCCTGGCCCAGTCCTTAGGAATCGCCAGGGCCGAGGCGGCAAGGTATATTGAAGCGTATTTTAAGCGTTATCCTGGGGTCAAGGAATACATGGAGCGAATCGTCGTCCAGGCCAAGCGGGACGGCTATGTCAGCACGCTGTACCAGCGGCGCCGTTACCTGCCGGAAATTAACAGCCGCAACTTCCAGCGCCGCTCCTTTGCCCAGCGCATGGCGATAAATACCCCCATCCAGGGTACCGCCGCCGACATCATCAAGCTGGCCATGGTGGAAGTAGAGGGCCGTTTGGAGAGGGAAGGTCTGGTGACCAGGATGCTCCTTCAGGTTCATGACGAGCTGGTGCTGGAGACCACCAGCGATGAGATGAAGCATGCCGCCCGACTGCTGAAGCGGGCCATGGAGGGCGTGGCAAAACTGGATGTGCCCCTGGTGGTAGATGTAAAAATAGGCCCCAATTGGTACATTATGGAGTCCCTTGAGGTTTGAGTTAATGCCCGAATTACCTGAAGTAGAAACCATTGTTCGGGATCTGGC
>DAIOXA010000140.1:0-3738 GCA_036758185.1 Bacillota bacterium | reverse complement strand
ATTGTCGGCGTCCAGGTGTGGGATCCCCTTTTGGTGCGCTTTCCCCAGGGGGAGGATTTTAATCGTCGCTTGACGGGCAGGATAATCCGTAAACTGACCCGGCGGGGCAAGTACATTGTGGCCAACTTAAGTGGCGCCCTCACCCTGTTGGTGCACCTGCGCATGACGGGTCGGCTCTTGACCAGCCTTCCCCCAGGAGAAAAGTATCAGCGGGCGGTCTTTGACTTGGACGACGGTACCAGGCTATGGTACTGCGACCTCCGCCGCTTTGGGGACATGTGGGCTTTTTGGCCTGGTGAAGAGGGACACTTGGGGGGCTTTTGTCAGCTGGGACCGGAACCCCTGTCCCCGGAATTTAGCCGCCAATGGCTAGTTGGAAAATTTGCAGCCAGGAAAGCGCCGGTAAAGGCCCTGCTCTTAGACCAACGCATTGTCGCAGGTCTGGGCAATATCTATGTCGACGAAGCGCTCTTTCAAGCGGGCATTCACCCCGGGCGGCGGGGAAACAGCCTCAGTAAAGATGAGTGCAGAGCTTTAGCTACTGCCGTCAAAGGCGTTATTACCCAGGCAATCCAGGGCCGAGGCACCACCTTCCGGGCCTGGGGACCGTCGGCGAATACCAGCAGCAGCTCCAGGTTTACGGTCGAGCTGGCCAGCCCTGCTTAGGTTGTGGCGATCTTTTGTTCAAGATGCGCATCGGTGGCAGGACCACCGTCTACTGTCCCCATTGCCAACATTAGTCACAATAGGCGTCCGCCCTCAATACTATGGAGAGACAGCTTCTTCATGGTAGGGAGGGATTTTTTTGCCTTTTTTGGCAGTGATATTCTTGGCAATTGCCGTTTCCATGGACGGATTGGGCGCGGGGGTGGCCTGTGGCCTTAAGGGGGTGCGCATTCCCTTTCCTTCAATAGCGCTGATGGGGCTAGCCGCTGGCAACGCCGTCCTGATATCTATGTTGGCAGGCGCCCTGGTGGGCAGCTTCATTGATCCCCGCTGGGCTGTATTGGCGGGGGGCTTATTGTTAATTTTTTTGGGCCTCTTCATGCTCTGGCAGACCGGCATGGCAGGGGAGCAAGGTGGCCTCATGGGGTTATTAAAGGATCCAGTCCGGGCCGACGCCGACCATTCGGGGAGCATCAGCGCCCAAGAGGCGATAATCTTAGGCTTGGCCCTGGCCCTGGACGGATTTGGCGCGGGTTTTGGCGCAGCCCTGGCCGGGTTTTCCCCCGTTGCCACTGGTCTCGCCGTAGCGGTGGTCAAGGTCATCTTTGTAAGCGTCGGCTTAGCCTTGGGGCGGATTGCCAGAAGCTTGCCGTTGAAGCATTTTCGGATCCTTCCTGGCCTGATAATCCTCGCCCTGGGCGTGTTAAAAATAATCTTGGTATAATTAAGTATACTCCAGGGTTTTTTGTTATAATGTACAGAAATACTCTGGGGGGGGAGAGCTATGCCAACAGTGGTAATAGGCCTGACCGGTGGCATCGCCTGCGGTAAATCCACCATCGCCACCTTACTTAAGCGCATGGGGGCAGTTATCATCGATGCTGACAAGGAGTCCAAGCGACTGCTCAATCCCAATAGCCCTACATGGAAGTCCTTGGTCAAGGAATTCGGCGCTGGTATCCTCAACCCTGACCAAAGCATTAACCGGCGCAAATTGGGGAACATGGTATTTGGGAATACAGAACTATTGGCCAAGCTCAATTCCATCACCCACCCCGGCGTCGTCAAAGCTATTTCTGAAAAGATTAAGCGCTATAAGGATGAAGCCCGCTGGCCGGCCATAGTTTTGGACATCCCCCTCCTCTATGAGGTGGGGGCAGAAAAATTGGCCGATGTGGTCTGGGTGGTTTCTGTAGATCAAAAAACGCAAATTGACCGCCTGATGAATAGGGACAAGATGGACTATGCCCAGGCCCTTCAGCGCATAGAAGCACAAATGCCCTTGGCCGAAAAGGAAGCCAGGGCCGATGCTGTAATTTATAATACAGGAACCCGGCGGCAAACCCGGGAAGCAGTCTTGGAATTATGGCAGAAATACGTCGACGAAAAACACCTGTTAGGGAATGATACAGTAAATTGAAATGGCTTACCAGGATTGTTGCACTACTGGTACTGGCGGCGTTGCTCTTCTTGCTGCTGGAGCTGCCAATATTCTGGCAGCAGATCTACCCTATAAAATATCAGGAATTCATCGTCCAGCAGGCCGAGGCTACTGACCTGGACCCGGCTTTGGTGGCGGCGGTCATCAAGGTGGAGAGCAACTTTCGCCACGACGCAATATCCCGGGCCGACGCCCGGGGCCTGATGCAGCTTCGCCTGCCCACTGCCCGGGAAGTCGCCGAGGGGATGGGACATGAGGTGGATGCAGAAGTCTTTGCCGACCAACTCTTCGATCCCGAATACAATATCACCCTGGGCACCCGTTACCTGGCCAAGATGCTGGTCGATTTTGATGGAAATGAAGCCATGGCCCTGGTCGCATATAACGCCGGTCCCACTAAACTGCGCTCCTGGTTGGACCAGGGGATTTGGGACGGCAGTTGGGAAAAGCGGGAGCAAATTCCCTATTCCGAAACGAGAAACTACTTGGGCAAGGTGCAGCTGGCCCGGGAAAAGTATGCTAAGCTGTATAAATTCGATTAAAAAACATAAAATTATACTTGCTTTTCTCTTCCAGGATAGAACTCTTGACATATTCGCTGAATCTGCTTATAATAAAACCTGTTAGCGAGAGTGGCGGAACTGGCAGACGCGCACGTTTGAGGGGCGTGTGACTCATGTCGTGTGGGTTCAAGTCCCACCTCTCGCACCATTTGTAATGGCGGTGGCTGTATACTTACTTGCAGCCACTCTACTGTCCAAGGACGGCTCTGATTGATGTCAGAAGCCGTCTTTTGGTGTCCAACCTGAAGTATAAGATTGTCCTCCATATATGGAGATTCCCTTAAAGTTAATTTGCAAATTAATCACAGTTTGATTACTTTAAAGGAGCCGACCCCTGAACTCGAATTGAGTATAGAAGATTTTCGGAGGGCAGTGCCGACCGGTGAGATAGTGTGGCAACTGATAACGGCGGACACTTATCGGGAAGAAATGACGATGTGCATTAAGAATTATCCTCATGGCAACCCTCCCCGCCAGTTTCATGCGCGGTGTAACGAGTTGAAGTCTGCGGTGTTTGAGGAAGTCTTGGAATGGGGATTTACGCCTTATTGGGTCTATGATAAGTATGGTTTCACTAGAAGTGAAAACTTAACAGATAAGAAGGTTGTAATGGAAAAGTCGATCCTAGGCAGTCGCCTTCGATAGCGGGCAGTGTGATTTTAGCATACTGTCGGAGGCAGGGTTTATTGAGGTTAAAGGGCTGGGGAAGGTGGCTACGCAGTTTTTACCTTTCAATATGGAATAGAACGTATTCTGCACCTTTGCAACCAGCAATTAGTACACTGTTTAAGGAGGTGTGGAAATGCAAAAGGCATTGAAAAAATTGCGTAGCCAGGTGTTCAGCGTTGCCGACAGGTATTCCGATGTAAAGAAGCGGAAGGAACTGGAACAGGCATTGTCGCTGTTAGAAAAAGATTTCCAGTCTGGTCAGATGCAAAGTCAGAGGATGATGGTGTTGCTGCGGGGGATAATGAACGCTCAGCCCGGAACTACCAAGGTCATCAATGAATTTCTGCGCACCCCCGCGATAGCTGCTACGCTACAGGCAGGCGGAAACTTTAATTTATA
>DAIOXA010000139.1:4928-5467 GCA_036758185.1 Bacillota bacterium | reverse complement strand
AGTGGCAAGACCACCACCAAGGAACTGGTGGCGGAGGTGCTGGCCCAGGAATTTCGTACTATTAAGTCTCAAGGAAATCAGAACAATGAAATTGGTTTGCCCCTGACAATGTTTGACATCCAGCAAGGGCATCAGTGGGCGGTGCTGGAAATGGGCATGTCGGCGCCAGGAGAGATCCGGCAACTGTGTGCCATCAGCCAGCCGGGGATTGGCATCCTGACCAATATCGGTTCATCACATATTCTCCACCTGGGTTCCCAGGAAGCCATCATGCATGCCAAGTTCGAGTTGGCAGAAAACCTTTTACCACCAGCGGTGATGATACTGAACTTTGATGATCCCTGGCAGCGCCGCCGGGCCGAGCTTGGCTTGCCTGGAGTCCAGCGGATAGTGTGGTACGGGCAAAAACAGGGGGATGTCACCGCCACCAATATAGAATCAGACATCTATGGCAACCGCTTCGACGTGGGCTGGCAAGGGGGGCGGGTGCGGGTAAATCTGGCTCTGCCGGGCGCCCACAATGTCAGCAATGCACTGGC
>DAIOXA010000139.1:0-4918 GCA_036758185.1 Bacillota bacterium | reverse complement strand
GTCTCAAGGCCACGCACAATTTTCTGCGGGGCTGGAATTGGGCCTAACACCGCAGAAAATTGTGCGTGGCCTTGAGACGGCCAAGGGTGAAGAGCGGCGGCTGCAGGCCTTTGATATCCAAAGGATTACAGTCATCGATGATTCTTATAATGCTAACCCCGACTCCACCGCCCGGGCTTTGGAGTTGCTGGGCCGCTACCCCGTCAACCGGCGCAAAGTGGCCTTCCTGGGTAGCATGCTGGAACTGGGGGCTATTGCCCGGGAAAAGCATGAGTTTATCGGCGCCGTGGCTGTGGAAAATAATGTCCGGCTCCTGGTGGCGGTGGGGGAAAATGCCGAGGATATCAGGCGGGGAGCAGTGGCCGCCGGTATGAACGGGTCTATTATCACCTGGGCCAATAGCGAGGAGGCCCTAGGTTCTTTAGAACTGCTAAAACTCGACGATGTGGTGCTGGTCAAGGGTTCTCTGGGAGTAAAGATGGACCGGGTAGTACAAGAACTTAAAAGTGGGGGACAATAACCGTGTTAGTGTATGCAGGCGTAGTACTGGCGGCATTTCTCTTGGCAGTGGTCCTGGGTTGGCTGTTAATCCCAGTGCTGCGCCGGTTGAAGGTTGGGCAAATCATCCGGGATGTGGGACCCCAAAGCCACCTGACCAAGGCGGGGATTCCCACCATGGGCGGCCTTATTTTCGCCTTGGCAGGGGCGGCTGTCGCAGTGGCTTTCATGCCCAGCAATAGTTGGGGATACATAGTTCTCATTATGGCCTTGGCCTACGGAAGCATTGGCTTTGCCGATGATTACCTCAAAGTAGTGCTCAAACGGCCCCTGGGACTCAAAGCTCGCCACAAGTTAATCGGACAATTCGCCTTTGCCTTTGCTTTTTACCTTGTGTTGCGTTGGCTGGGGAACGATCATTCCTTGATGGTTCCCGGCCTGGGTTCGGTGAACTTGGCTTGGGGGTATCCAATCTTTGTAGCGGTGTTCATGGTGGGGACAACCAATGCGGTCAACCTGGCCGATGGGGTTGATGGCTTGGCCGGGGGATTGGCGACTATCACCCTGTTGGGCTTTGCTATAATCGGTTGGTTGGCAAAGCTTGAGGGTGTTACCTATGTCTCTGCCGCCCTGGTTGGAGGTATTCTGGGGTACTTGGTTTTTAATTTACATCCCGCCAAGGTAATAATGGGGGATACCGGCTCCTTGGCCATTGGCGGCGCCGTGGGGACCCTGGCTGTCATTACCCGTACCGAACTGTTGTTTCTGGTCCTGCTGGGTATAGTCTTTGTGCTGGAAACAGCTTCTGTTATCATTCAAGTGACATATTTCCGCCTTACCGGACGTAGAGTATTTCTGATGGCCCCTATTCACCATCACTTCGAGTTGAAGGGCTGGGGCGAATGGAAGGTCTGCTTCTGGTTCTGGGCAATTCAGACCCTGGGCGCAATACTTGCAATTGCAGTCTGGTTAATAGCGTACTAAGGAGGAAGGGTCATGTTTAGTGGCAAGCAAGTTATTGTTCTCGGCGCAGCTAAAAGCGGTATCTCTTCTGCCCAGGTCCTGGTCAAACTAGGCGCCGAGGTAATCCTTACCGACATTACTCCCTTGCATGAGATGTCCGAAGCCGACCGCAATGCATTGCAAAGCATGAATATTCGCCTGGTCACCGGTAGCCATCCCATCGCCCTCTTGGATAGAGCAGGACTTATTGTCAAGAATCCCGGCATTTCTCCGGAAATTGAGTTCTTAAGAGAGGCCAGGGTCAGGGGAATCAGGTGGATCAGCGAGCTGGAACTGGCTTGGCTGGTGACCCAGGCAGAGGTGGCGGCCATCACAGGAACCAATGGCAAGACCACTACCACAGCCTTGATGGGGGAGATCTTTCGTCGAGGGAGAAGGCCGGTGGCTGTGGGCGGCAATATCGGGGCGCCTCTGACGGGGCTGAGCTTTGGCAAGGGGCCGGAATGGGTGCTGGTGGTGGAAGCAAGCAGCTTTCAGCTGGAAGACTGCTATCAATTGCGACCCCGGGTGGCGGTGTACACCAACATCACCCCCGATCACCTGGACCGCCATAAATCTATGGACAATTACATTGCGGCCAAACTGCGCCTAGTTCAGAATCAAACGCCGTCTGACTATTGTATCGTCAATCTGGACGATCCCGCTCTGGGCAAGCTAAATATGGGTCGGGGGCAGCGCATTGGCTATAGCCTTTCCCGCCACAAAAATGCCGATGGCTACATCGAGGCAGGATGGTTCTGCTGGCGGGGGTCCAGGCTTGCTCCGGTGGATAGCTTGAGGATTCCCGGCGCCCATAACCGCCAGAACGCCTTGGCAGCCATTGCCGCTGCCATGGTCATGGGCCTCGAACCGGAAGCGGTTAGAGAGGGAATAGAGAGCTTTGCCGGGGTGGAACACAGACTGGAATATGTCGGGGAGCATGGGCAAGTCAAGTTCTATAATGACTCTAAAGCCACAAATCCCGAATCTACCGTTACCGCCCTCAATGCCTTTTCTCAGCAAGTCATCCTGTTGGCGGGGGGCTCTGATAAGGGGGCAGACTTTTCTATGTTGGCCCCGCTGTTTCGGGAGAAGGTCAGGTGCCTTTACACCTTTGGTGCCGTTGGAGAAAAAATCCGTCTGCAACTGGTGGAATCTGGGTTTTCTGCAGCTGCCCCAGCCCAGAATCTGTCTGAAGCTTTTTCCCTGGCCGTCAAGGACGCGGAATGCGGGGATATCATCCTGCTTTCCCCAGCCTGTGCCAGCTATGACCAATATCTTAACTATGAGGAGCGGGGCCGCCACTTCAAGGCCCTGGTCAAAGCTCTGGGGGGATAATATGTGAAGAGCAGGCAGCCGCCTGACACTCTGTTGCTGCTGGCCACCTTTTTGCTGTTGGGCATAGGCTTGGTAATGGTCTACAGTTCCAGCTCGGTGCATTCCCTTTACCGCTATAACATCAGCTATCACTTCCTGCGCCGCCAGGCAATATTTGCCGGGCTGGGATTGGTAGTAATGTATGTCTGCATGCGCTTTAACTATTGGAATTGGCGACGCTTTGTCAAACCAGCATTTTTTTTCAACTTCCTCCTTTTGATAATGGTCTTAATTCCCGGCATCGGTGTTGAACGCAGCGAGGCTCGGCGTTGGATTGACTTAGGGATAACCAATTTCCAGCCTTCTGATTTTACCAAGTTTGCCTTAGTCCTCTTCGTTGCCAATTACCTGGTGGTCAATAAAGACAAGATGCACGACTTTCGCCGAGGTCTGTTGCCTGTCCTGTTTTTCTCCGTCCTTTCCTTCGGACTCATCATGCTCCAGCCGGACTTGGGGACAGGGTTGACAATATTTATGACTATTTATATAGTCTTGTTTAGCGGCGGCGCTAAGGTGGGGCACCTATTAGGCCTTGCTTCGGCGGCTATTCCTGCAGTAATAGCCCTCATTATTTTTGCCCCCTATCGGATGGCGCGTTTAATGTCCTTTCTCAATCCCTGGGCCGATCCTGGCGATACGGGATGGCAGATTATCCAGTCCCTGCTGGCCATCGGTTCCGGCAGTTTGGTTGGAGTGGGCCTGGGGGCAAGCCGCCAAAAATTCTCATACTTGCCCCAGCCTTGGACGGACTTCATCTACGCCATAATCTGTGAAGAGTTGGGCTTCATTGGCGGCGCGGCGGTTATTATCCTCTTCCTCATCTTGATTTGGCGAGGGTTTCGCATCGCCATGGCGGCCCCGGACCTCTTTGGGCAATATCTCGCCTTCGGGCTTACTGCCATGATTGCCGTTCAGGTCTGTATTAACTTAGGCGTCGTCCTGGGAACTCTGCCCGTTACCGGCATTGCCCTTCCCCTAATCAGTTATGGGGGTACGTCGCTGCTCTTGACCTTGACCAGCATTGGCGTCCTCTTAAACATATCTAGATATTCTAATTAGGACAAAAACACAGCCGTCCCTTTCCCTGCATACAATGATTTTAGCAAGTTGTAGGAAAGGGGAAGGACTGTGGAACGCTATATAGTTCATGGCGGAAAGGCCATTTTTGGCGCCTTGGCTGTCCAAGGTGCTAAGAATTCTGCCCTGCCTATAATGGCTGCCTGTATTCTGAGTCCGGGCAAGTCCATTTTGGAGAATGTTCCTCGCCTGACTGATGTCGAAGTCATGGCGGAAATAATGGAGACGGTGGGGGCAAAGGTTGAATGGATTGGCGAATCTACCCTCTCGGTAGATTGTAGCAACTTGGACAACTGGGAGATCCCTGAGCGCCTGATGCGTAGGATGCGCTCCTCCTTTATTGTGGTGGGACCGCTTCTCAGCAGATTTGGTAGAGTTCGGGTTACCTATCCGGGAGGCTGTGCCATTGGCACCAGGGCAATTGACTTGCATTTGCTGGGGCTGGAAAAACTGGGGGCAAGTTTCACTCCCAATCAGTCAGGACATATTGAGTTTAGGGGCAGCAACCTACAGGGAACCCTCATCGATTTAGACATCCCCAGTGTTGGCGCCACAGAGAATATCATGATGGCGGCAGTGGCTGCCCAGGGCGCCACGGTGATCAACAATCCAGCCCGGGAGCCGGAAATCATCGATCTGCAGTATTACCTCAATAATTTGGGGGCCAAGGTTTCTGGTGCAGGCAGCGATCACATTGTCATAGAGGGAGTACAAGAACTGGGCATTGCCAACCACACCATCATCCCTGACCGAATTGTGGCCGGCACTTTAATGGTTGCAGCTGCTGTAACCGGCGGCAATATTACCCTAACCAATGTAGTATCGGGACATTTATCGGTGGTCATTGCCAAACTCACCGAAATGGGCGCTCATATTGAAACCACGGCCGATACAATCCGCATCAGTGCCCCAGTGCGCCTAAGAGCCGTGGACAAAATCCGGACAGCGCCATATCCAGGCTTCC
>DAIOXA010000138.1:0-5485 GCA_036758185.1 Bacillota bacterium | reverse complement strand
TGCTTGTGATCTTTGCAACCTCCATAATCGCACCCCTTCCATGCTTACTTTACTTGAAAATCTTACTTCCTTAGTTCATATTATACGCTGTTCGGCCAGAAAATACAATTAGTGTCCGAAATAACCCTTTCATACCTTAGGAAATTAAAACCTCCATGACCGCGAATCAAGATTCGGCGGTACATGGAGGGTATTAGAACCCTACTCTTTATTGCGATAGCCTGGTCCTCTAAACTTCGCGTTTCAGCTTTGGTAAACCTGTTCAAGGTCCACCTCAATCTGGTCTCTATAAGACGGATACATATCCTATCCATCATCGAACACCAGGCAACCTGCTATGAAAAATATCCCAGGATATTATGATAGAGTGACACAATGTCCTGGTCATCATAAGCCGCTTTTAAGCAGCTAAGGCCTCCGGCATGACTACCCACCTCATCACCAAGGAAAATGGAATATGAACCTTCTTCATCAACAACCCCCTGCCCCGGGCCTTGAAAGTTACAGATCAATACTTCCGGCCGGTATGTCAGGCTTAGATGCGCAATGGCGGACTCCGCCGAAACACCAGGCGGGACAAACTCCAAATCATACAAGTATGAGTATGGAAAATCGCACAAGCCTCTACAATGAAACCCCTCTGCAATAAACAGGTCCCGCAACCGACACATCAGACCTATTGCCCCTAACCCCCGCCCATGGAGATTGATGACCGCCAGTTGATCAGAGCTTAGAGGGCTGGGTAGGTCGTGGGGGTAGCGGCAGCAATCTTCGCTCCAGACCAGCGCTTCCGACAACCTGCTCCTTTCCCTTTCCGGCAGACTGCCCCCGTAGAGTAGGGTTTCGATCTTACCGGCATAAACTTGGCCAATGTCATATTCAAATACCACCCTGGAATCTTGGGGTACCAAGTAAACCAGACTCTTACAATCCGGGCTGAGCTGCACCGCCTCCGGAGACCCCTGGTATTCCCCCAGGTAGTTGAAGAACAGGTGTTGCCTTAGAATGGGAAACCCGCTGGGATTAAGAATTATAGCATCCTCAATAAAGTCTGGCCGCACCAAAGTCATGCCTGGATTCCCCACCAATTCTGTATATACCCGCCCCACCGACATGGAAAAGGCTTCCCTTCGCTCAAGAATGTTATGAACGGCTGCCGTAACCGTGGGTGCGGCGTAGCTGTTGGCAGTGTGCGTTGTAAGCTCATGCCCCGATGGCAGGGGTATAGTATGCCGGGACGAGGCGCGTATGAGGTTACTGCCAGCTGGCAGAACGTATTCCGCACCTTCAAACCCGGGGTCTGCAAGTATACCCACTACGCCACTGAGATAGGCAGGCATCGAATAGTTCCCCGAGTTACTGCACGCGGCCACGATGATTTGCCGCTGCTGGATCAAACGGGCGGCAATGGACCTGATTCTCTGGTAATCATTGGGCTGCCTTGTGCCCAAGCTCATATGGATAATGGGAACCCGCGCCTCCAAGCACCATTCCATTGCCGCCGCCAGTTGAGCACAGGATGCCCGCAAGTTCTCCCTATGAAAGATGCGTAGACTGCAGAATTCGGCATGGGGAGCGTACTTGGCAATTATCCTTGCACATGTAGTGCCATGGCCTGTGATTATCCTGTCGGCGACGTCCCTTTCCCTGACAGCGCCATCTCTCTCCACCGACAGATCGTACTTCACTCTAATTTCAGGATAGACAGATGTATCGATTCCGTCGTCGATCAATGCAATTAACATAATCCCTTATTCTCTGCCCTCCTCTCCCACCGCGTACTTCTCCTGTTGGTACCTAAAGAGTTCAGCATACCTTTGCTTGTTCCTCAGCAGTTCCGCCTGGGTCCCGTCCTCAACGATCCTGCCCTTCTCCAGAACGATGATCCTATCGGCCAAGAATACATTGGACAAGCGATGGGAGGTAAAGATGGTCATTTTGCCCTGGGTCAGGGCCTGCAGCGACTCAAATATCTCGTGCTCCGCCTTGGGGTCCAGGTTAGAGGACGGCTCGTCCAGGATTAAAGCGTTATGGCGGCGAAAAAATGTCCTGGCCAAGGCCAGTTTCTGATGCTGCCCCCCGGAAAGCTCAATGCCGTCGGTGGCAAAGAACCTGGTGAGGCTGGTATCCAAGCCCTTGCTGGCCCTTTGCAGGATATCCTCACTGTAGCTGGCCCTGAGGGCGGCCATGGCAGCCTCATCTACATCCTCCCGATTACCGTCGGCAATGGTAAGGTTATCCCTCAGCGTAAAAGCGTAGTTCCGCATCTCCTGAAAGTACACGCTAAAATTGGCCCGCAGTTCAGCCAGCCGGTATTCCCTGATATCGACCCCGTTGATCTTGATGACACCGCTGTCGGGGTCATATAAGCGCAGCAGCAGCTTGATGAGGGTAGACTTGCCTGAGCCGTTCAACCCCACCAAGGCCACCTTTTCCTGGCGTTTCAGGCGAAAACTCACATCGTCCAGGGCACGTACTTTAGCACCCCTGTAGGTAAAGGAGACGCGCTCGAACTCTATTGAGTTTACGCTGCCCAGGTCCCGCGTGCCGGTATCAACGACGTGGTTGTCGAACTGCTCCAAGCCCTTGATATTGGCTATCTTCAGTTGGTTGTCATAAATCTGCATGGCCGAAGATGTCAGCAGGGCTACGGCGGACCACAACTGGCTCATCAGGCCGGTGTAAAGGGAATAGTCCCCTACTGTGGCCCTGCCACCCACCACCCCAAAGGCGATGTCGATGCCGACGAGAATGACGACGACCTCGGGCAGGCAATCCAACAGGGATGTCAGGACGGTACGTCGCCGAGTCATATCTCTCCGTTTGCCAAACAGCTCCTGCCACAGCCGGGCATAGCGGTTTTTAAGGCCTTGCCCGGCATTGAACAGCCGCACATCCTGGGCATAGCCCCTGTCCACGGAAATGCTCTGGTAATAGCCCTTCCGGCGCTCTTCGTTGATCTGGGCAAGACTCAGGCGGTACAACAGTTTGGTGTACTTGGCCGCCGCGATGGAAGATGGGAACGCTGCAACCATCATCAATGAACCATAGAGCACATTTGCCCTGGACAACACCAGAAAGGTGCCGACAAAGGACACCCCTGCACTGATGCACGAAAGCACATTCCAGACAAGATGAGTAATGGCTGAGGAATCGCGGGTAGCGGACATCAGCTTGTCGTGGTAATCGGGGTTGTCGAAGTACTCCAGATCGGCGGAAAGGGAGTGCCCCATCATGATAAGGGCAAGCTTGCCGCCGACCAAATCATTATGCATGGACTGGCAGTATTGCTGGACTTTCTGATTGATTGTGCCGAGCAGGGCGACAAAAAACAGGCCAGCGAAGAGCAGGAAAAGCATCTGAGTAGCATCTGGAACTATCCATGCGCCCGCCAGTAGATCAATGAGGTACTTCCCCACAAAGGCCCCGACGATGGTAAGGACCGGTGTCAGAATCTGGCCGGCGATCCTTACCGTCGTATAATATTTCGAGGCTTTCCAGGAGAGGGATAGACAATAAAATATCGTTGAGAAAAAGCTCGTCAGCTCTTTCCCGTTTATCTTTTCCGACATGCCTCAGCTCACGCGCTCTGGGCTACCAGCACGCCATCGGTCATGCGGTAAGTATGGTCGGCACCATCGGCAATGGCCAGGTCGTGGGTGACGACGATGATACAGTATTTCTCATCATGGGCCAGATGGCGCAGTATCGACATGACCCGGTCGCCGTTGGCGGTATCCAGGTTGCCGGTGGGTTCGTCAGCCAGCAGCACCCGGGCTCCGCTGGAGAGGGCCCGGGCAATGGCCACTCGTTGCTGCTCCCCGCCCGAGAGGTTGGCGGGATAGCGCCGATGCTTTTCTTCGGTGATATCCACCGCCGCCAGCAGTTCCCTGGCCCGTTCCTTGGCTTGGGCCAAGGGCACCCCGTTTAGTTCCATGGGAAAGCAGACATTTTCCAGCACCGTCAGCAACGGAAAGAGATGGTAGGCCTGAAAGATCATAGCCACTTGCTCCCGCCGGTAGCGGTCGAGATCCAGGTCGGCCAAGTCCTCCCCATCGATGAAGACCTTGCCCTCTCCAGGCTTATCCAGCCCCGCCATGAGGGAGAGCAGGGTGGTCTTGCCACTGCCTGAGGGGCCAATGACGGCAGAGAGGCTGCCCGGTGCAAAGTTGCAGGTGACCCCCTTCAGCACGTCCCGATCCCCGTTCTTATAGCGATAACCTACGTTTTCCAATCTCAGTCCAGACATGGTATCCCTCCTTATTCCTTGACCTGCAAAAGTTCCAGGGGCATGCGGTTGGTGATGGATACGGCGCTGAACAGGGCGCCGCCTAAGTTTCCGGCCAGGTAGAGGCCCGTGGAGAGCATGGCCGGACCCAAGAGGACAGCGGCAACATCCTGATGCAGGATAGTTAGCCCAGCTAGTCCCAGGATCAACCCCACCATACATAGAGCTACCTGCTCCCAACACAGCAAGGCCCGGGCTTTGGCTCTAGTTGTGCCCAGGATCCGCAGGAGGGCGGCGGTCTTGGTGGTCTGGAAGATCAGGAGCACTGCCAGGCCTGCTGCGATGAGCACCGACACTGCCACTGTCACCGGGAAGAGCACCGCCATCAGCTGCAGGTTCTTCTCTAATGGTTCCACCACACCGATCAGCTCCCCATCCCAAAGGAGAAAATTCAAGGGGACAGTGCCAGCATCACCGCTGAAGTAAAGGGCCATCTCGTTCCGGAATTCTGGAAGCTCCCGGTTCATGGCCGGATCGAGGATGAATTCCGCTACGGAGTAGTACAGAGACCCCGTTCCCTCTATTTTCCTCAGGACCGAGAGGGGAAGAAGGATGGGTTGACCAGCATCACTCCTGACCGATCCCGTATACCAGCCGGTAACTATATAATTGTCCATTGTCCCCCTGAAGGAAATCATGACCTCTTCTCCGAGTTGTAATCCCAGCCGTGCCAGCATAGAAACAGGCAGCACCACCGGAAATACCTCTTCTTCAGACCAGTCCCTGGCGAAGAGGCCCTCATCCCAGCCCTCGGCATATTCCACGGTAGTACCGCTGCCACTCTTGACGAAGAATTGCCCTGGTTGATCCAAGGCACGCACTGTGACCCACGCCTCAGTATGTTCGTTGTCCCAGCCCTGGCCCATAAACGATGCCTGCTGTGCCAATAACCCTCCCTCCAGGTAGGCACTTTCCACGAACCCACTCCTCAGAATGGCGTTCACAATCCGCTCCGGGATAAATCCGCCCTGTGCCCCGTGGGCTTGACCCTTTACAATGGATGCCTCTACCTGAATGGTGTTGTAGAGTCGGTTCAGTTCGGCCTCATTCCGCTCCATGGTCCAGCTCATCCACCCCAGGGCCAGGGTAAAGCACAGGGCCACCGCCACCGTCAGAGCAGACTTGAGGCGGGCGCGGCAGATGTGCCGCAGTACGTAACGGACGCCCTGGGCAAGGCCGAAATTCTTGGCCCCAGCC
>DAIOXA010000137.1:0-5497 GCA_036758185.1 Bacillota bacterium | reverse complement strand
CCACTAAGATTATACAGGAACGTGTGTTCCCTATCAAGTAGGTTCTGCCAGTATTACGCCCAAAGTTGTGTCACTCGGTTTATCTGCCAAGGTAAAAATAAACTGAGGTGAAATATGAATGGCCGGATTCTAAGGTGGGGCAAAAGTTAGGGTACTAGGCTACCCAAAGTGCTATTAGAATCGGCGGGGAGAAGGAGGGAACTCGCTGAAAATATTAAGTCCAGGCAGTCTCGCAAGAGAAGCAATTTTTAATTCTTTAATTTCCATTACTAACATCGATGAACTTTCCGACTAAGAAGCCCCATTCCCCTGGATACTTATAGGTATAAAGCTTCTCCTCAGCATCCAAGAGGATTCGAGTAATTTCCAAGCCCTCTGCACCTCTACTGTGGGTTTCCACTATGGTATAAGCGCAATCTGAATGTAAACTGATGGTATCCGGAATGTTATCCGGGGTAATGACCGTTGACCTGATTACTTCATTATTGCTGTCAAATTCCTTAAATACCTCTTGCTCTGGCTCATCGACATTTTCCATTGCCACCGTCACCTTGGCACTAAACTTTCCTTCCTTGCTTTCCATCGTTTCCTCAGCTGTAGTTGACACTGAGCCGCCGAAATACACCGCATTGCCATTGAGCATGTAGATGTCCCCTACCGCAGTCTGGTAGACGAGGTTAATGTGCAGAATCTTTTCCTCTAGCATATAGATTGTTCCTGTAAGCTCCAGTGCTTCACCGTCGTCATTAAAGTGGACACCAATATGGACATCCATAATCTCGTCATCGCTTATTGTCTTCTGGTAGCCCTCCAGATTTCCTTCCCCGCTTACTTTAGCTCCGAAGAAAGCGATTCCTGGAACGTCAAATTCATAGGTAGTAGTTTCATGTCCGTACTCTTCAATTATGGCAGGCTTGGCATAGTAGTCTTTTGTCGAATCCAAATGCTCAAAAGTGATGTACACACCGACAAATCTGTCGTGGGTTAAGATATCTTCACCGGCATCTTCGCGGGCCAGCTGACAACCACCCAAGCATGCACAGAGCAAGATCACGCAAGTTAGCGACACTAATTTCTTAGGCATCAATCATCATCCTCCAGATTCCCATCAAATTGTAGGATGTCCCCCACGTCACATTTCAGGAAGTAGCAAATCTTGTTGATGGTGCTAAAGCGCACGCCCTTGGCCTTGCCGGAGCGTAAAATGGATAAGTTGGCCTCAGTAATGTCGACAAGAGCTGCCAATTCCTTGGAGGTCATATTCTTTTTCTTCAGCACACCTGCTAAGTTAACTTGTATTGCCATCTGTTGCCACCTCTAGATAATCAGCTGGTTATCTTCATTTAATTTGCTGCTGTCATCTAAGTACTGAGCCAGCACCAGCACAATCAGCATGAGAATTACAGAAGTAAGGGGGATATCTACGGCAAAATCGGATTGAAGTAGTGACCGGCTAAACAGCAGTTGCATCAGATTTGCTACGATGGCAGAAAGGACAGTAATAGCTAATGTCAATTTACAAAAAGCCCCCAGCTTTCCCGCAGCCTCAACAGTCTCCCGACCGAATTGCTCTTTTTTCAAAGCCCCCGCCAGCCCTATGGCCAAGAGTAGGAGCCAAACACTGAGGACAACGGGAATCTGCTGCAGGATAAAGCGAATAACAATGAGCACATTGGTCGCAGCCAAGGAAATAGATGGGTCAGTGTTGGCGCTCTTTACCTGCTGAATGGTGCCAACTAGATTGGCAACACCTAGGTAGAACACGCTGAAAACCATTACACCAGCAGCTAGAGCTAAGAACAGGCGTAGCCAGTCCAACATTTTCGAAGCTTTGCTGCCATTAACCCGGCGCAACAACCGCAGGATAAGGTAGCCAATGAGCACTGAATAAAAGACCCCACCCAATATTGCCTTGCCCAGACGAAAATCCATGAATTCTAAGTGTTGAATGACCAGGCCCGGATTAACTATTAAATAGATCATAAAAAAGAGCAGGGCACTAATTACCACCAGTAGTGAATCCTCAAAGCCAGCTTTCCGCTTTACTATCCGCCACAACAAGGCGAGCAACGGTGCCAGACCCATGGCCCCATAGAGCAGGACTGCCACTATGTTGCCCACCGCATTTTCCAGGGACATTCGCCGCAACAGGCCGCCAATCTGAGCAAAGGGAAAGGAAATCAATCCGGCTATGGTACCCTCTGAGGGCATAGGTGCCAACAGGGCTGCGATAAAGCAAATAACCGCCCCGATGCCTAAGAGGGTAGCTAACTTTTTAGTGCTCATCTTTCTACCTCCAGTTATCGTAATTCGATAATTTCCCCTCTAATATACCAGCACTATTATTGTTTGTCAATAATATCTTCCCTTTCTTAACCCTTTTAACCCTTTCTTGTTTTGTACGGAAAAAATACGCTATAATTTAAGCAAGGTAAATACTGCTAGGAGGATTGAGATGAAGACAACCGGCCAAGATTTTTTAGAGCTGACAAAGTACCCTTACCTCAGTGAATCCGATCAAGAGCAAGACTTGCCCTGTCCAGAGCTAGAGATGCCAGAACCAAGTTCCCAACTCATTACCCTACCTTCCCCCGAAAGCCTAAAGGTCACCGAAATCAGCCTCCAGACCGCCATCAACAGTCGGCGCAGTCTACGCAAGTTCAGCCCTTCTCCTTTGACCCTGGATGAGCTGACCTGGCTCCTCTGGGCCACCCAGGGAGTGCAAGAGGAACTGGCCCACGCCACTATCCGCACCGTCCCCTCAGCAGGTTCCCGCCACCCCTTTGAAACATACCTGGCAATAACCAATGTCACAGGCCTAAAGCCCGGCCTCTATCGCTACTTGGCCCTATCCCACAAACTGGCCTTTATTCGGGAAGAGGGTGAGATTGGCAAAACCCTAGCTGCAGCTTGCCTCAACCAAAAGTGGATGAGCAAGGCCGCAGTTACTTTTGTTTGGGACGCAGTACCCTATCGTACCACCTGGCGCTACAGCGAGCGGGGCTGGCGTTACATCTTACTGGATGCTGGTCACATCTGCCAGAACTTGTACCTGGCCTGTGGCGCAATAGCTGCCGGTTGCTGCGCCGTTGATGCCTTTGATGATGATGCCCTCAACCGATTGTTGGGCTTGGACGGCAAGGAAAGTCTTACGCTGTATGCTGCGTCCGTCGGCCGCATATAATGAGAAAACCTGCGGGTGACCGCAGGTTTTCTCATGGGTGTTATTTGCGCATATTTTTCCGGATTATGAGTCCGGACCGGGGAAGCTGCCCACAGCAGGGCCCGGTCTGACGATCTAGTACATGGCGCCCCATGGGCTGTCCGCGATTGATTCCTGTCACCCGAAAACCAATCCGGACCCATGTACCAGGGTTCCCGATGCGCTCCATCGTAGCCGCGCAGAAGCTTGCGATATCGCACCACCGAATAACCCGTCCTCACCATACCTACTTCCAAAATAGCTTCACTTACTATGATGCCCTAAAACATAGAATAGTTCAACCCCTGGAAGAAAAATTTTCTGCCCCCCGTACTACATTATTCGTCGAGAAGCCATAGTTTTCAGGGGTTGAGCCATTATTTTTCCCATACTAATATTTTTTTGATTCGCACCACCCAAAAGAGTATACTACTCCCCCAACTTATCTTCTTTTCAAAAAGAGGACTACTCCCGCGGACAGGGCCAGCACGGCCACCCCTCCGGCAGCCCAAATACCACCATTAGTCTTGGGCTTGGAAATAGGCCTAACCAGATCCTCCTCAACACTTAGATCGATAGCTGACATAATAGAAAAGATGGGATTCTCTGCTTGGGCATCGGCCTCAGCCTGGACTATTTTCTGAAATTCAGCCTCACCCAGGATTACCTCCCGGGGAATGTCCACATGGACCAGCACCGACTCGCCATCCTTCTCCAATTTGATATTAAAGACATCCCGGCCCAGGGCAACAAAATCCTGCACCCAACTCTCCGTCACCTGAAACCCAGGATATTTCTCCAGGGCCAGGTCATGCAGTCGCTCCTTCACGTCTCCGGGCAAATCTCGCAGGACAGCAAAGGCAGGAGCGGCAGTCAGCACCAAAATTACCAAGGTTAGGGCAAGTAAACGCTTCATTTCTCTTCCCCCTTCATGGGATTTACCAGTATGACGGCCAATCCCAACAATTAGTTCACTAGAAAGACCTGGACCGGGCATAGCCCGGTCCAGTATATTAACAAGCGCCCAGATTTCCAGCGATTCGGCAACCTGCCCCGGGTACCGCAGTGACGGCAAGATATCGCCGAAGGGGCGCCTGGTGGCAGGAAATTGTCCAGTCCTGTGGGGGAGGAGGCAACTCCTGCCTGCTTTATACTATTAGCAAGCCCAGTCCAAGGTGCCAATTTGGATGTCGGATGTCAGAAGTCGGACTACAGGGTGGTGTTAGGGATCTTGCCCCATACAAAAAGAAGCCCAGCATTGGACTCCTTTCCCTCTTCACAATAGCACTCCCAACACAAACCCGCCGACGAGGCCAATATTGGCCCAATAATGATGGTAGTTGCGGGCGTGGGGAATCAGCTCATCCCCGACAATGTAGAACATCGCCCCTGCAGCAAAGCCCAGGGCGCCAGCCACCATACCAACGCTGGACTGAAAGATCAAGCCGCCAATCCCAGCCCCCACTGCCGTCATGAGACCGGCTGCAGCCGCCATGGCTACCAGGCGTCCGCCAGGGACACCGCCCATACCCAGCGGCACAGCAGTGGCCATCCCTTCGGGAATATTGTGGATACCTATAGCTATAGCGATGGCCACTCCCAACTCGGGCCTGGCCACCATGCCTGCGCCAATGGCCAAGCCCTCGGCGACGTTGTGCACGGCAATCCCAATAAAGATGAGGTAGCCTACCTTTAGCATCTCAACCTGCCCCGGCTGGCAGCAGTTGCCATTCTTAAAGTGCAGATGGGGAATAAGATGGTCCAATAAGTTCATTAATGCTACTCCCAAGAGGAACCCGATTAGGGCCGTACCGGCGCCGCCCATTTCTATAGCCTCGGGTAACAGTTCTAAAGTAGAAATGGCAAGCATGACTCCGGCAGCAAATCCCAACAGCAAAGAAAGGATACGGGTGGTGGGCTTTCCCAACACTACTACGATTCCAGCGCCCAAGGCTGTAGCAAGTCCGGCTATGGTACTGGTAATCAGCATTTCCGGCATGTCAATCCCCCAATCTAACTGATAACGTTTTTCATCTGCCCCAACTTTACACCATGCATCCGGAAATGTCTACTCTCTTCCACAAAAAAAGGCAGCAATTGCTACCTCTAGTTTGTGCCAGCCTCCCTCTGCCTAATACCAACGGCAGCCAAAATTCTTGCCGCCATCCTCCCAGCATCTAAGTCAGGTTCAATATCTAGCCCTGCCCGCTGCAGCTGCTCTGCCAGCAGGAACAGATCGGGTGGGCGTAAATTGCTCAGGGCCAGCAACTCCCGTTGCCGAAAAACCTCCAGGGG